>JANQOH010000470.1 GCA_028289725.1 Alphaproteobacteria bacterium | reverse complement strand
GCGGTGAGGCCGGCGGTGAGCGGATAAACCGCTTCTATGCGCGGCAGCGTATCCGCTTCTTCGGGCTTTGCGATGTGATCGGGGTGGGTCATTTGCGGTTCGCCGCCGAAATGCTCGACACGACCGCTGACCAAGAGCGTCTCGCCTTCGGGTAACGTCCGACGCACATAATCCTCACGGGCGTGAAAGAACACCAATGAAATGGCGCCTGTCTCGTCGTGGCACAGCACACGATAGGGCTGGCGCTTATGGTGCGGCGGCCGGTGTTCGTCGACGGTCACGGTCAGCGTCGCGATGGTGCCATCGGGCGCGTCCGCGATCTTTGGCGCGAACCGGCGATCGATCACGCCCGTCGGCAAATGCCACAGCAAATCGATCACGCGCGGCCCGGCGACTTTGTTGAGCAGTTTCGCAATGCGTGGTCCAACGCCGGTCAGAGCGGTGACTTGTGCGAAAATCGGGTTAAGAATTTGCGGCCGCATATGCCAATTGCAATCTGACGTGAACGACTCGAAAGATGTGAAGATTGGAGGCTGACACCAATCGCCGGACAGCTTATATCCGGGCGGCCATGTCCGACATCAACGATATCGAAACACGCCGCAAACGGCTGAAATTTCGCTGCTGGCACCGTGGCTCGCGGGAAGCGGACCTATTGCTGGGGCGTTTCGCCGATCGGCATCTCGATCATTTTGACGAGGCGCAGCTCAAACGATTCGAGCTACTGCTCAATCAGGAAGATCCGGACATATGGGACTGGGTGGTTGGTCGCGCCCCGGTGCCGGAAGCACTTGACCATGATGTGATGGCGCTGTTGCGCGGACATTCGACAGCAGTCGGCGACACCTGATGTTATCAATGCAAGAGGCACTGGCGGCGCCCGGAACGGCGCTCTTGGGTGGCGCGCAGGAGGGACGCGACGCGCTGGCCTTCAGTGACCACCACAAGCAGGCTCCTGAGCAGGATCTGCTTTTCGTCGCGCGTGATGACGCCCGGCTTCGCGCTTTCGCCAACGCGCTCAAATTTTTTGCGCCGGAGGCCGCGCCGCTAATGTTTCCGGCCTGGGATTGTTTGCCCTACGACCGTGCATCGCCGCACGTCGATATTTGCGCCGAACGCTTGATGTGCTTGAGCCAATTGTCCGCGCCGAACAAGCCGCGCGGACGACTGGTGCTGACCACGGTCAGTGCCCTCAGTCAGCGCATTGCACCACGGCACGCGATCGCCGGCAGTCATTGGTCGACCAAAGTCGGCGCGCCCTTCGACTTGGATGCGCTCACCGCTTTTCTGGCGCTCAACGGCTATCAACGCGTCGGAACGGTAATGGAGCCCGGCGAATACGCGGTGCGGGGCGGCATTGTCGATTTATTTCCGGCCGGCGCGTCGTCGCCGGTGCGGTTCGATTTGTTCGGTGATGTTGTCGAAGGGATCCGGCAATTTGATCCGCTCAGTCAACGAACCACCGATCCGGTCGACGCCGTTGATTTGGTGCCGGTTTCGGAAATTGATCTGGGTGAGGCGTCCGTCGCGCGTTTCCGAGCCGGCTACCGTGCGCTATTCGGCGCGGTGACCGGTGACGACCCACTGTACGAAGCAATTTCGTCCGGCCAACGCCATCCGGGCATGGAGCATTGGCTGCCGCTGTTTCACGACGGGTTGGAAACGCTCTTCGATTATCTACCCGGCGCCACCGTCTTTCTTGATCATTTGGTGGACGAGGTCTTGGACCAGCGTCGGGAGTCGATCGACGACTATTACCAGGCGCGACTCGCCGCATTGGACACGCCAACGAGCTTGGGCGGTCCCGCCTACAAGCCGGTCCCGCCGGACCAGTTGTATTTGGACATTGCCACGTGGAACGCGCTTCTGGAGACCCGGGCGGTCGGCCAATTCTCGCCCTTTCGCCCGCCCGAAGCGGCAAACGCATCGATCGATCTGCGCGCGCGCCGCGGCCGTGAGTTCGGCCCGGAGCGACGGGCCCAGGACGTGGCCCTATTCGATGCGGTCAAAAAGCACATCACGACCGCCATCGAAGACGGCCGCAAAGTCGCGATTGCCGGCACCACGGTCGGCGCACGGGACCGGCTCACCACATTGTTGCGCGAGCACGGCGTCGAACATGTGCAGCCGATCGAGACATGGAACGAGGTCGAGACGGCGCCCTCCGAGACCGTCGCCGCATTTGTCCTTGACCTCGATCACGGGTTCGAAACGCCGACCTTAATGGTGCTGAGCGAAGCCGACATTCTCGGCGATCGCCTGGCGCGGCCGGCGCGGCGGGCGCGGCGCGCGGCGAATTTCCTGTCAGAAGCCACCGGCCTCGAAACCGGCGATTTGGTGGTCCATATCGATCACGGCATTGGGCGCTATCAAAGCCTGGAAACGCTTGAGGTCGGTGGCGCCCCGCACGATTGCTTGCTTTTGATCTACGCCGGCAACGACAAGCTTTATTTACCGGTCGAAAACATCGAGATGCTGTCGCGCTTCGGCGCGGGCGAAGCGGCGGAAGACGTCGCGCTCGACAAGTTGGGTAGCGCGAGCTGGCAAGCGCGTAAGGCGCGGCTGAAGAAGCGGCTCCGCGATATGGCCGACGAACTGATCCGTGTCGCCGCCGAACGCGCGTTGAAGGCCGCGCCGGCCATCAATGCGCCAGCCGGGTTGTATGAGGAATTCTCGGCGCGTTTCCCCTACACCGAAACCGATGACCAAGTGAAAGCGATCGATGATTGTCTGGCGGATCTTGCCGCTGACAAACCTATGGATCGGTTAGTGTGCGGCGACGTGGGCTTTGGAAAAACCGAGGTCGCGCTGCGCGCCGCCTTCGTTACTGCCTTTGCCGGCAAGCAGGTCGCGGTGGTGGTTCCGACGACGCTTCTGTGCCGCCAACATTACGCAACCTTCACCGACCGCTTCGCCGGCGCGCCGGTCCGCATCGCGCAATTGTCGCGTTTGGTCCCGGCGAAACAGGCCGCCGAAGTGCGACGCGACCTCGCGGACGGGAAAGTCGATATCGCCATCGGCACGCATAGCCTGCTATCGAAAAGCACCGAGTTTTCGGATTTGGGTTTATTGGTGATCGACGAGGAACAGCATTTCGGGGTAGCGCAGAAAGAACGGTTGAAGGCCTTAAAGGCCGATGTGCATGTGCTGACCCTCAGCGCCACGCCGATCCCGCGTACCCTACAGTTGGCGATGTCCGGCGTGCGCTCGCTCAGCTTGATCGCGACGCCGCCGGTCGACCGGTTGGCGGTGCGGACTTTCGTCATGCCCTTCGACCCGGTGATCGTCAAAGAGGCGATCTTGCGCGAAAGGCATCGGGGCGGGCAGATCTTTTACATATGTCCGCGCATTGAGGATTTGGACAAGGTTGCCGCGGAAATCCGGCACATCGTTCCAGACATTCGCATGGCGATCGCCCACGGCCGCATGCCGCCCCGACAGCTCGAAGACACGATGACAGCGTTTTACGAAGGCAAATACGATTTGTTGCTGTCGACTTCGATCATCGAGTCGGGCCTTGATGTGCCCACCGCGAATACGCTCATCGTGCATCGCGCCGACATGTTCGGTCTTGCTCAGCTATACCAGCTTCGTGGTCGGGTCGGGCGATCGAAGACACGGGCTTATGCCTACTACACCGTACGGTCCGAGAAGCTACTCAAAGGCGCGGCGGAAAAGCGGCTGCAGGTGATCCAGACACTCGATTCACTGGGCGCCGGTTTCTCGCTGGCCAGCCACGACATGGATATTCGCGGCGCGGGCAACCTGCTCGGCGAAGAACAATCCGGCCATATTCGGGAAGTTGGCCTGGAACTCTACCAGCAACTGCTGGAAGAAGCCGTTCAAGCCGCGCGCGGTGGACAAACCCCTGACGCTCCTCCAGTCGAGGAGTGGTCGCCGCAAATCGCGGTCGGCAGCGCCGTGCTTATTCCGGAATCCTATGTGGCGGACTTGGGCGTGCGATTGGGCCTGTATCGGCGTCTTGGCGAGCTGAAGACCGATGCCGACATCGACGCGTTCACAGCAGAACTCGTCGATCGCTTCGGTGCGCTCCCGGACGAAGTTGAAAACCTGCTGAAGATTGTCCGGATTAAGCGACTGTGCCGGATCGCCGGGATCGAAAAGGTGGACGCGGGCCCGAAAGGCGCGGTGGTCGCCTTCCGTGAGAACAGCTTTGCCGCGCCGGACAAGCTGATCGCCTATATCGGCCGCAATGCGGATTCGGTGCGGGTACGGCCGGACCATAGCCTGGTGGTCAGCCGAGGCTGGCAACGCGAAAGCGAGCGATTGACCGAACTCGACAAGCTGGTCGCCGAATTGGCGGATTTGGCCGCCTAATTCGGGGCAGGGTTATTCGGCGGCGGCTTGGGTCTGCTCCGCCAGCTCGTCTTGTCGCGCGACAGCGAAGACTTGCTGAAATACCTCAGGGTCTTGGGCCCCGGAGATCGCGTATTTGTCGTTGACGATGAAGCACGGAACACCGTTCACGCCCATCGCCCGCGCCCGTTGGTCGCGCGTCCGGATGAGCTCGACATCGGTGTCGCTTTCGAGATAAGCGAGGACTTCGTCGCGATCGAGCCCAGCCTCACTGGCAATGTCGGCCAATGTCTCTTTCGAGCCGACATCGGCGCCGTTCTCGAAATACGCTTTAAACAAATGCTCCACCACGTCCTGCTGGCGACCGCGCGATTCGGCATAGTGCACGAGGCGATGGGAATCGAGCGTGCTCGGCGTACGGCTGATCTTATCGAGATTGAAATCCAGTGCTTCGCCCGAGGCCGCGTCGGAGATCACCTTGTAGACCTCTTCGGCGCGGGCTTCGCCACCGAACTTGATTTGCAGGTACATCTCCCGATCCATTCCACCCGGCGGCATTTCCGGATTGAGTTGGAATGGATGCCAGACAATCTCCGGCACCAGATCGGGATGCTCAGACAAAGCGCGCTCCAATCGGCGTTTGCCGATGAAACACCATGGACACACAGTGTCGGAAATAACGTCGATCTTCATCGTCGGTCTCCGCGGCCGGTTCAACGGCCCTCGCGGGACCGATTATTTCACTGACGCCCGCGCGCGGTCCAGCACCGATTCCGAGCTGTCTCCCGGCTGATAGGATGTAATCGCGGTTCCGACCTCGGGCCGGATGGAATGGGTGCACCCCATCAGCAGCATTTCGGTGTTACGCAGCACGCTTGCGACGCGATCGATGACCACTTTGGCGTCTTCGGGGCTGGTGTGCGGTAATAGGACACAGAATTCGGTGCTCCGACAGCGCGAACCGAGATCTTCAACCCGGACCAGCCTTTTGACGATTTGGCCGACCTGCCGCAACAGATGCTCGCCGGACGAGTACCCAAACTCGCGATTGATGCTCTCGACGTCGCGCACCGTGATGTAACACAGCGAGAACGTCCGGTTCCGGTCCTCGCATTCGGCGATCAAGTCGGTCATGTAATCGTGCAAAAACGCGTGGCTCGAAAGTTCGGTCACGGGATCAATCGTCACGATCGACTTGGTTTCCCGTGCGGCGTCCACGAGCTGCGTGCGGTAGCGCCAATGCCGAATCCAAATTGCGACCTGTTGCCGCAAGTCCAACGGGTCGACGGGCGCAAATAGGACATCGCTCACCCGCTCATTGTGTGCGCTGGTCGCGGCGTCGGTCGCTTCGGGCGGCAGGATGACTAAAATCGGCAGGTTGAAATAGGCAACGTTCCGACGCACGTCCGTGCAGAACTCAAGCGTGTCTTTGATAGCGCTCTTGTCCGCCGTCACGACCACCGCGTCGTATTTCGTGTCAGCGATCCGGCCCAAGGCCTCGATGGCATTCGCCTCCCGATCAAGCTCGAACATCTCACTCAATGCATCGACCATTGAAAGGTCGCTCGAAGCGCCGACCACGAGCACTTTCGCATCATCAATCTCGACATGTTCGAGGTCCGCCGGCGGCACATCGATGGCAAACCGCTCCATGGTATTGCGGCGGCGCATGAGCTCGGCATGCATGACTTCCAAGCGAACCAAAGAGCGAACACGGAAACCAAGCGACAACGCGTTTATCGGTGAGCCGATCACATCGTCCGCTCCGGCCTTGAGGCAATTCACTTGGCTGGCTTCGGACAAATCCTTGTTGATCATGACCAGAGGAAGTCCGTTCGTTTCGGGCGACGCCTTGAGCGATCTGGCGATATCCAGGCCTACTGCTTCATCTTGCTGGTTATCGATCACGATCAGATCAGGGCTGTGGAGCGAAACACGGTCCAGCGACAGTCCCTGCGCCGGCTCGCAGATCGCCTCAAACCCTTGCGCGCGGACCGATTGCAACAGCTTATCCGGCGCACCGGACTGATCGACAATCATCACACGTGTATTCGAGCTCATGGTCCCGCGACTCCTAACTTCTGCGCCGCCGCACGAAGGGCTATGTTTGGCGCCAATTGCCGGATCGTCCAAATGGTATCGCCGCCCAAGTTCTGCGCGCCGACACCGAAATGCAGTAGATGGAGACAAGTTGTGACTAAGCCGTCCCCGCGCGGAAAGACCGTTTCCGCCAACCCTTATGATATGGGGCTGGAGAAGGGCCCGGCCAACTATATGGCGCTGTCTCCGCTGAGCTTTTTGGAGCGCGCGGCGACCGTCTATCCCACGCGGACCGCGGTCATCTACGGCGACCTTCGGCGCACCTATGACGCCCTGCGCACACGATGCCGCAAATTGGCCGCGGCCCTGGCCTCCCGCGGGATTGGCCGGGGCGACACCGTGTCGGTCATGCTGCCGAACATTCCCGAGATGCTGGAATGCCACTATGGCGTGCCGATGACAGGCGCGGTGCTCAATGCCATCAACACTCGACTAGACGCCGCAACCGTCGGCTTCATCCTCGGGCACGCCGAAAGCAAGGTTTTGATCGTCGACCGCGAATACGCACCGGTCGTGGCACCGGCCTTAAGGGATTTGAGCAATCCGCCGCTCGTCGTCGAGGTGAACGATCCTGCCTTTGATGGTGAGGCGATCGACGGGACCGACTATGAGGCCTTTCTCGATAACGAGGACAAGACTTTCCAACCGACAATGCCGCAGGATGAGTGGGAAGCGATCGCGCTCAACTACACCTCCGGCACCACAGGCAATCCGAAGGGTGTCGTCTACCATCATCGCGGCGCATATCTGAACGCGCTGTCCAACGCGTTCGCGACCGAACTGCGGCGCGACAGCGTCTATTTGTGGACGCTGCCCATGTTTCATTGCAACGGTTGGACCTTTCCTTGGGCGGTGACGTCGGTTGCCGGGACACATGTGTGCTTGCGCCGGGTCGAGCCCGAACCGATTTTTCACGCGATCGCCGCGCACAAGGTGACCACTTTTTGTGGTGCGCCGATCGTTCTCAATATGCTGCTGCATGCGCCCGACGCGGCGCGGCGCCCGTTTGATCACATCTGTGAGGCCTTCACCGGCGGCGCCGCCCCGCCGAGCGCGGTCATCGAAGGCATGGAACGGCTGGGCTTCACGGTCACCCAACTCTATGGCCTTACGGAATGCTATGGGCCGTCGATGATCTGCGCCGCGCAGGATGAATGGGCCGACCTGCCGCTAAACGATCGCGCCGTGTTGATGGCGCGGCAGGGCCACGGCTATCCGCTCTTGGAAGCCGTGCGCGTGGGCGATCCCGAAACATGCGCAGAACTGCCTCATGACGGGGAAAGCCTCGGCGAGATCTTGTTACGCGGTAACACGGTGATGAAGGGGTATCTGAAGAACCCCGAGGCGACCGATGCCGCCTTCGCCGGCGGCTGGCTTCACACGGGCGATTTGGCCGTGCGCCACCCAGATGGCTTCGTGGAAGTCAAAGATCGCTCAAAGGACATCATCATTTCCGGTGGCGAGAACATCTCGTCGCTGGAGGTCGAAGAGGTGCTGTACCGCCATCCCGCGATCATGGAGGCGGCCGTGGTCGCGCGGCCGGACGAGAAATGGGGTGAAACACCGTGTGCTTTTGTCACGCTCGCGCCCGACGCGCCGGACACCTCCGCAGCCGACATAATTGCTTATTGCCGCGACCATTTGGCGCATTTTAAGGCGCCAAAGACGGTTCTGTTCGGTCCGTTGCCGAAAACCTCGACCGGCAAGATCCTCAAGTTCGAACTCCGAGACCGCGCGACAAATCTCTCGACGAAAGACGCCCAGCTATGAACCAAATGCTCAATCTTGACGGATCGAACGCCCTCGTCACCGGGGCATCACGCGGCTTGGGTCGGCACTTTGCGCTGACACTCGCGCGCGCCGGCGCACGCGTTGCCGTCGCGGCACGAGACACCGCAAAACTCTCTGAGGTTGCGGCTGAAATCGCCGATTTTGGCGGCCGCGCGCTTCCCGTGACGTTGGACGTCACAAAGTCCGAAAGCGTGCGGGAAGCGGTCGACTGCGCCGAAACCGAACTCGGGCCGCTCCACATCTTGGTCAACAACTCGGGCGTCGCCGTGACCAAACCGGCCCTCGAAGTTAGCGAGGATGAATGGGACCGGGTCATCGATACCGATTTAAAGGGCGCTTGGCTGATGGCACGTGAAGTGGCGGAGCGGATGGCGCGGCATGGCCATGGCGGAAAAATCATAAACATTGCGTCGATTGGGGGCCTGATCGTGCTCGGCCAAGTTTCAAGCTACTGCGCGGCGAAAGCTGGATTAATTCACCTGACGCACGCGCTTGCCGCCGAGCTCGCGCGCCACGACATTCAGGTGAACGCCATCGCGCCGGGCTACGTGGAAACCGACATGAACCGAGAGTTCTTCGCCAGTGACGCCGGCAAGAAACTCATTGCGTCACAAATTCCGCAGCGCAAGCTCGGACAACCCGAAGACTTGGATGGCGCATTGCTGCTGCTGGCGTCGGACGCCTCGCGTTTCATGACCGGAAGTGTGATTGTCGTGGACGGCGGGCACAGTTTGGGCTGACCCACCACGGCGCGCTCTACTTTCAGTAACTTGAAAGCGCGAGAGCGTCTTCCTGAACGCGTTTTTCGTAAGCAGTTAGGGCATCGAGCGCGTTCTCGGCTTCACCAGCCAACACATGGCGTTCGACCACGCGAAGCGCCTCCATCCATTCAGCCAAAACCGCGCGCGTCGCCCGGTGCGGTGGATCGCGGTAGTACATCTGGATGGCCTTGAATGAGCGGTTGATTTCACCGATCGCGAGATCCGCCAAAGGGCGGTCGTCGAGCGCAATCAGTCCACGCAAGAGGCCACCCAAATCAGCGAAACGCTTTCTGAGCGCCTGCTCCTCTGTCAGGACGGTTCTCGCATCCGTCGCTCCAACCGCCTCGACATAGGCGACAAGGTCGGTTTTTTCCTCGTCACTAAGATCGAGGCGTAGAAAACCGACGAAATGATCCACCGCCTCCGACACGGTATCAAACCGTCCGTCATGCGCGTATGGCGCGCTAATGGCCGTGCCGCGCAAACTCGGGGTCTCAAATTCACCACCGGTGCCGACGTCATGGGTCTTGTGATCAACAAAAAAATCATTCGGTTTGTGGCACGTCGCGCATGCTCCGGGGCGCCGAAAGATCGCTTCGCCCCGGCGCGCGCTATCGGAGGCCGCGTCGGTCAAGGTGCCGTTTGAATCAAGCATGCTGTTCGCCGGAAAATCGAGCGTGTTTTGAAACGCCACCAGCGCTTCGAGCATCAGCTCCGATGGGTGCTGGCCGATAAATTCGGTCACCACGGCGTGAATGGTGAAATCGGCGATCGTCTCGAAATTGCCGCGTCGACCGAAGGGCGCTGTATGACGCGCACCGAACAGACTTGGAATGTTGACCGGATTGATAATGTTGTCTTCGGTCAACGGCGAAAACACGCCGTTGGTGACATCAACATTGCCTGGCTTGTCCGACAAGGTGTTGATGAACAGCCGGGTTTGCGTTCCGCCGCGCGGATGGCAACTCGAACAGCTCATGCCCAGCGCCGCCGCAGTGCCACCCAAGAGATCCGGCGATTCAAATGCGATCGTCCCGATCATCTCCAATACGGCTTGGCGTTCCGGATTAGCCCCTTCATTCGCCGGCGCGGTATTGGCGACGACCAGACAGCACAGCAGCGCGGCGAGCCCGACAACCGTGCCGCGCCATCGCGGCATAATCCGCGGGCGCTTGGTCAACACCGACTGTCGTTGACCGTTCCGTCCGGCATCGTCGTGCCGCACCATTTCACACTGACTGCGCGGGTTTCCGCCATCGATGCCCCGGTGAGATCGGCGCCTTCCAAATCCACACGCGTCAAGTCGGCATTATCAAGATTCGCCTCGCGCAGGATCGTACCGCGCAGCCGTGCGCCATACAGATAGGCGCCATTCATGTCTGCGCCAGTCAAATCGAGCTCCGACAGATTGGCGTAGGATAGGTTGCACTTGCCGCACTCGATCGGTTCGCCGTTCTCCACGGCGCGAATAAGCTTGTCGAAATGCTCCTCAACAAAAGCGTTGGCCGCGATGGGGCTACCCAACGTCAAAGTCATGCCCGCGACGACGGCCAGAGCCTGAACTTTTCTCACTTTCAAAAATCCCATTTTTCAATGCGTTGCTGGATTGCCGGCTCGCCAAAACATAAGCATACCGCATCGCCGACGGAAGGGGGCTAGGTGATTTGTCGTGAGGCCGTCCGAGGCGATGAGTGGCGCGAAGTAAGCCCCGGCTTCGTCTGGCTCCGTTACTCCTGCAGAGCGAGTCCGGCCAGAACCTCATCCGGGTCGCGCGCTGTCCCGTCCTTCACCACCAGACTCACCCGCGACGCGTTACGAATGTCGGCCAAGGGATCTGCATCCAGCACGACGAAATCGGCCCGCTTTCCAGGCTCAATCGAGCCAATCTCATCAGCGCGCCCCATGACTTTGGCGCCCCCCATGGTCGCCGTGACCAAGATATCCGCGGGCGCCATTCCGGCGTCCGCCATATAGGCGAGTTCGCGATGAAATCCGGCACCATGAAGGGTGCCAATGTTACCCGCGTCCGAGCCAGCGGCGATCACCAGATTGGCGTCATGTACGCGCACCAAATTGTTCAACATGATGGGATTGACCGGCGGCGGCGGGCGCCCGATCGTCAACCACGAAGGCACGTCCGACTCAGGCAACGTGCTCAGGTCATCCAGACTTTCGATGACGCGCGGGTCGCCCAATCTGCGCTCGTTCTCGGTCAAGCGCAGATACTGCCGCAAGACGCGCCAATAACCGTCATACACCCCAAGAGTGGGAATATAGATCGCATTGCGTTCGTGCATGGCCAACAAAAAGGCATCGGTCACCATCTGATCATCGACGCTATGGACCAGCACGTCCGCCCCGGCCGCGAGAGCAGCAACCGCGGTTTCGTGCTCGGTTGCGTGCACGGCCGCACGTAAACCAAGCTTATGGGCCTCGTCGATCGCAGCGGATACCCACGCCTGGGCGGTTTCGAAATCCTGATCGCCGCGGGCGCGTACGAACCAGATCTTGATTAGATCCGGCTTCCGTTCGGCTTGACGACGGATCGCCTCGCGCGCCTCGGATGGCGTCGCGACGAGTTTGATCGGTGCCGGATCAATCGCGAGCTGCCTGGGCGACCAGGTGGCAATGAGCTGGCCGGCCAAGGCAATCCGCGGCGACACCGCGTTGTGCTCTGCCCGCTCGCGCAGCGCGTAAAGCCAGTCAGGCCCGCCGAAATCGACGACACCCGTAATACCGGCCGCGAAGGTGCGCGCCAAAGTGGCATCAAGCGTAACCCGAATGGCCGCCATTTCTTGTTCGTAGGGGAGGACGTGTCGGAGATCGACTACGTCGGGCCGCGTGTAGAGACCGCCTGATTGGAAAAGATGCACGTGCGCGTCGATCAGACCCGGAATGAGCCACTTGCCCGAGATGTCAACGTGCGCCGCCCCGTCCGGGGACGGGACCATGTCCGCGTCGCCAACCGCCAATATGCGCCCATCGCCAACTACGACATATGCGTTCTCAATCGGCGGCCGTCCCGTGCCGTCGAACAGAGTTGCGCCGGAATACACAGTCGGCTGGTCATCCGCGACGGCGCCTGGCGCCAATCCCGCAAATAGAATGGCCGCCAAGTGATGTCCTGCCCGGCGGCCCCTTGTTCGCGGCCTTCGCATCTTTTCCTTGTCCTCTGAGCTCGACAAATCCGAACGCTGTCTAACGCCACAATACCAAATGTTCCGGTTGTCACCCTTCGTCGGCCGATTGATCACATTCACCGATCAAGACTCTTGAAGCTTGTGTTAGTCATATAAATACATATATTGAATGTATATCCGTGTATATTCCGAGCAATTTTGTCGAATGCTGCTGCGTCTTTCAAAAAAAGAACTGTCCGCGATCCAAGCTGTTATGGATATTGCGCTGAACGGCGGCGGCACATTGGTGCAATCTTCGGATATTACCGCGCGGCTCGATATACCGCCACGCTATCTGGAGCCCATTCTCCAGCGCTTGGGCCGGGCCGAGATACTGGTCGGCATTAGAGGGCCGTCCGGTGGTTACCGTCTTGCGCGCGAACGGCGGCGCATCACGCTCGGTGATTTGGTCGACGCGATCCGTGGCGGCGATGATGACGAGGCCAACGAGGTCTTCAACTTGGCGACAACCACGAGCGGAACCGGCGCCGCACTTTCGAATGCTCTTGAAAACTTGGATCGCGAAATCCATGCACGTTTGCAGGCGATTACGATAGAAGAATTGTGCTGGCGCGCCGGGCAGGGGTCACGAACCGCACCACGCGTCGCCGGGACCGATTTTGCGATTTGAGGTAGCGCGCCGGATGACAACCACGGTTTCAAAATCAACCGCACGAGCCAAGGGCCGGAAACCCTCAACCACCCGACGGCGCAAGACGGCCGCGGCGGCGACTTGTCGCGGCCGGATGTACGACAGCCTTTTGGACACCATAGGCGGAACACCTCTGGTGCGCCTTGCCCGGCTCGCCGAAGAGACCGGATGTGTCGCCGAATTGGCCGGAAAATGTGAATTCTTTAATCCGCTTTCGTCCGTCAAGGACCGTATCGGACTGGCCATGATCGAAGCCGCCGAAAAGACCGGGCGCATCCGGCCGGGGACCGTGATCGTAGAGCCCACTTCCGGCAATACCGGCATCGCGCTCGCCTTTGTTTGCGCGGCGAAAGGCTACCGTCTGATCCTGACGATGCCAGAAAGCATGTCTGCGGAACGCGGCCGCATGGTGCGGTTGTTCGGGGCCGAAATCGAGCTGACGCCGGCCGGGAAGGGCATGCGCGGCGCCATCGCCCGCGCCGAACAACTGGTTCGTGATCTCCCCGACGCCTATATGCCGCAGCAATTTAGCAACGAAGCGAATCCGGCCGTCCATGGCGCAACCACGGCCGAAGAAATTTGGGCGGACTCCGAAGGCCGCATCGATGTCTTGGTCAGTGCGGTCGGCACCGGCGGCACCATCTCCGGCGTTAGCCAAATCCTGAAACGACGCAACAAAGACCTTATTACGGTGGCCGTAGAGCCCGAAGACAGCGCCGTCTTGTCCGGGGGGCCCGCCGGCATGCACCAAATCCAAGGGATCGGGGCAGGCTTCGTTCCGGATGTCCTTGATACCGACCTGATCGATGAAGTGGTCCGCATCGGCAACCAAACCGCGTTTACCACTGCACGGCTGGCGGCGCGCGTCGAAGGTCTGCCGGTCGGCATCTCGTCCGGTTCCGCGCTGGCCGCGGCGATTGAGGTCGGCCAACGACCCGAGATGGCCGGAAAACAGATTGTCGTCGTGCTCGCATCCTTCGCCGAGCGCTACCTTTCTTCGCCCCTCTTCGAAGGCCTCTGAAGCCTCGCGACTTTGCCCGCGCCACGCATCGCGCGTGGCCCCAGCATTCATCTATTCCACATAAATAATTTGGATTGATTTGAATTTCACATTGTCAGAATACTGATATCCGTAATTCACAGTTCAAGGTTGAATGATGGATGATCCCATGACGGATCGGGACACTGACAACGTGAAGGAACGACGCGAACTTTCGCCGGCGCGCATTCGGTTTGAAGCTGCGGTGACAACCTCTGGCGCAAACACGGCTCGGCGGACAAGCGCATGAGCGGGCTTCCAATCACATTCGATATAGCGGGACAAACCGTCCTGCTCGTCGGCGGCGGTCAACGCGCCCTGCCTAAACTGCGCCGTCTTCTGGGATCACGGGCGCGGGTGAAGCTTGTCGCGCCCGAGATTTCTTCGGCAGTCTCCGATCTTCTGTCCGATCGCGTCGCGTGGGTGTCGCGCGAATTCGAGCACTACGACACAGAGGGCACGACGCTCGTGTTTGGCGCCACGGGGATCGACGCCGTGGATAGAGCTGTCGCCGCAGTGGCGCGCGACAAGGGCATTCCTGTCAATGTCGTCGACCGGCCGGACTTGTGCGATTTCACGGTGCCGGCGATTGTCGACCGGAGCCCGGTCTTGGTCGCGATATCGACGGGGGGCGCGGCGCCACTGCTCGCGCGTCAAATTCGCCGTCGTATCGAAGCGTTGCTGCCCGCCAAGCTCGGCCGGATCGCAGAATTCTCCAAGCGGTTTCGGGAGACCGAGCAGCGGGTTGTTCCCGACCAAATCGCACGACGGCGCCTTTGGCAGGATGTGTTTGGCGGCGACATAGCCGGCGCGGTGCTGCGGGGCGATGAAGCCGCGGCGCACCAAGCCATGCTTACCAAGATCAATTCAGTTAGCGCGCAGGGTACCCTCTCCGGGTCTGTGGCGATTGTCGGAGCTGGCCCCGGCGATCCCGAACTCCTAACCCTGCGCGCTCTTCGTTTTCTCGAGCAAGCCGACGTCATCATTCACGACCGGCTTGTCGGCGACGCGATACTCGATCTGGCGCGGCGCGACGCGACGTTCATTTCCGTCGGCAAACAGCGCGGCCATCACAGTGTGACGCAGGATGGCATCCACCAACTGATGGCGGATCATGCGGAGGCAGGGCAGCGCGTTGTCAGGCTCAAAGGCGGCGACCCCATGATCTTCGGGCGGGGTGGCGAAGAGCTGGAATTTCTCATGAACCGCGGCATCGCCGCCGAGGTGGTGCCGGGGATTACCGCCGCGGCCGGCTGCGCGGCGGCCGCCGGCTTACCGCTCACACACCGGGATTGGGCGCATGGCCTTACCTTGGTCAGCGGCGAAGGCAAAGACGGTCCGATCGAGGCGGATTGGGCGGCGCTCGCCCAGCAAGACCACACGGTCGGCGTCTATATGGGCGTCCGCCGTGCCGGTCATATTGCCAGCCAACTGATGCGCCATGGGCGGGCGTCGTCCACCCCAATTGCCGTCATCGAGAACGGGACGTTGCCACAGCAACGTTTAATCCGCGGCACGCTGGGTGAACTGCAGTCCCTGATCATCGCGCATGACGTTAAGGCGCCCGCATTCCTTGTCATCGGCCCCGTCGCCGGTTTCGCCGGTGGCCAAACAGCGCCGGTCGATGACGCGGCACCTGCACTCGCAATCGCAGCGGAGTAATGAGCGAGACCATGAGCAACAAAATCCTGACTGCCAATCGGCTGAGCGACGGATTGGTCGTCTATCTGAAAGGCTCGAATATCTGGACCACGTCGCTTCGCGACGCCGCGGTCGCGCGCGACGACGCCACGGAAGCAAAGTTTCTTGAAACAGGCTCAGCGGCGGTTTCGGCGAACCATGTGGTCGATCCGTACTTGGTCGATGTCGCCGACAATGGCGAGGGCTTTCATCCGATCCGGTTTCGCGAAGCAATCCGGGCCAAGGGACCGACGGTCGAAACGCGCCACGCAAGCGGGAGCCCGAGGTAATCGCCATGTATCGCTATGACGAGTTTGACCAAGCGTTTGTCGAACAGCGGGTCAATCAGTTTGCCGGTCAGATTGCGCGCCGGCTCAGCGGCGAATTGACCGAGGACGAGTTCAAGCCGCTCCGGCTGATGAACGGCGTTTACCTCCAGCTTCACGCCTACATGCTGCGTGTCGCCATCCCCTACGGGACATTGTCCGCGGCACAGATGCGCCGGCTCGCGGACATCGCGCGGCGCTATGACAAGGGCTATGGCCATTTCACGACCCGACAGAACATTCAATTCAATTGGCCACGCCTCGAGGATATGCCGGCTATCCTGGGCGACTTGGCCGACGTCGAAAT
>JANQOH010000442.1 GCA_028289725.1 Alphaproteobacteria bacterium | reverse complement strand
CGAGTCCGGCCGACGGCTCCGGTTTCGGAAGATCGCGCAGTTCGGGTGTGATCGTCACCGCGCGTGCTTGGGACAGCATGCAATCCGCTCCTAACGGTGAATCGCTATTCTACTGCGTATCGCGCATTCGGCGCAGCGCCTTTGTACGGGCGACGCGCAGCGTCAAATCCCATGATAGTCGCGGTACCATTCGACGAATTTGGGAATACCTTGTTCGATCGGCGTGCTCGGCGCGAAACCGGTGTCGCGCTGGATGGCGGAAATGTCGGCGTAGGTTTCGCGCACGTCGCCGGGCTGCATCGGCAACAGGTCACGTTCCGCCCGCTGGCCGATCGCCTGTTCGAGCAAGTCGATGAAGCGCATCAGCGGTTCCGGCCGGTTATTGCCGATATTGTACAGCGTGAACGGGGGGCCATCGCCGCTGGCCTCCGCCGGCCGCGCCATGACGCGGACGACACCGTCGATGATGTCGTCGATGAAGGTGAAATCGCGTTGCATGTCGCCGTGATTGAAGATCTTGATCGGACGGCCGTTCAGGATCGCGTCGGTGAAGAGATAGGCCGCCATGTCCGGCCGCCCCCACGGGCCGTACACCGTGAAAAAGCGCAAGCCGGTGATCGGCAATCGATAGAGGTGGCTGTAGCAGTGCGCCATCAATTCGTCGGCGCGCTTGGTCGCGGCGTAAAGCGAGATCGGTGCATCGACACGATCCTCGATCGCAAACGGCAGCTTCTGATTGCCGCCGTAGACCGAGCTCGAACTGGCGAACACCAAATGCTCCAAACCGTGCATGTGCCGACACATTTCGAGAATCACAGCCTGACCGACCAGATTGCTCTGGACGTACGCCATCGGGTTTTCAATCGAGTAGCGCACGCCCGCTTGCGCCGCCAAATGCACGACGGTCTTAAACGGACCATGGGCGCGGGCCAACGCCGTCATGGCGCCTTCGTCGGCGATATCGACCTGCTGGAATGTGAAACCAGCTCGGTCCGACAGCCGGTCGAGCCGCGCCTGCTTGAGCCGGACATCGTAATAGTCGTTGAGATTGTCGATGCCGACGACGCGGGCATCACGGTCGAGCAGCGCGTTCGCCAGGTGATAGCCGATGAACCCGGCGGCGCCGGTAACGAGAACGGTCATGACGTGTCAGTTTCGCAAGGGTGATCGCGGCAAAATCACGGCTTCGGGTTGCAAATGCAAGCTCAAGCAAGCCCGAGCGCGGCTAATAGCGGCGCGCAATCGGCCACGCTATTGCCGGTCAACACTTTGTAGGTGTCGTCGGCCAGCGCTACCGCCGCCGTACGGTCGCCCGCGCCCTGGCCTGTCAGCACGTGAAGTCCGCCGGCGAGCCCGGCGGCCTTGCCGGCGGCCATATCCTTCGCCCGGTCACCGACGATCCACGAGCGCGCGAGATCAGCTTGGCACATCGCCGCGGCTGTCACCAACATACCCGGCCGTGGCTTGCGCCACTCATGATCGGGAACGGTGTAAAGACCCTGAGCATCGGCATGATATGCGCAGGCAAATACAGCATCCAGCATACAGCATTCCGCGGCCAGTAGCTCCACGATGCGCGCTTGCACCGCTGCGAATGCCCCCCAATCATAAAAACCGCGGCCAATACCCGACTGGTTGGTCACCACCAGCACCGGCAAGTCCGCAGCGTTACACGCACCGATCAGCGGGCAAATGCCCTCGATCAATACGACCTTGTCCGGTTCGTGCAAGTAGCCTGTGTCTTCGACAATGACGCCATCGCGGTCGAGAAACAGCGCCGGGCGCGTCGGGCGTTGCCGCGGCGGACGCAGCCTCTGGCGCCACAAGCCGACGCCGTCGAGAAGGTATTCCTCAAGGCCCGCTTTGCTCACGCAGTCGAAAGAGCCACGCGATCGGCGTGATCGCAATACCAACGATAGGTGCGCGCCAGACCCTCTTCGAGCGTGGTCCGCGCCGCCCAGCCCAGGCCGGTCAATTTGCTGACATCGACCAGTTTGCGGGGTGTGCCATCCGGTTTGCTTGGATCGCATTGAAACTGGCCGTCATAGCCAACGGTTCGCGCGATCGCCTCGGCCAGTTCCAAAATCGTCAAGTCGCTGCCCGTGCCGACATTGACGTGACCTTCGGCGCTGTAGTGACGTGCCAAAAACACTAGGGCGTCCGCCAAATCCTCAACGTAGAGGAATTCGCGCCGCGGCGTGCCCGAACCCCATATCTCCACCGCCGCCGCGCCGCTTTGCTTCGCATCGTGAATCTTACGCATCAACGCCGGCAAAACGTGGCTGCTGGCGAGATCGAAATTGTCTTCGGGTCCGTACAGGTTGGTCGGCTGCGCGGAAATGAAATCGCACCCATGTTGCCGGCGATACGCGTCGCACAATTTGATGCCGGCGATCTTGGCCACCGCATACCATTGATTGGTTTCTTCCAGCGGCCCGGTCAGCAAGGCGTCTTCGGGCATCGGCTGCGGTGCCATGCGCGGGTAGATGCAGGTCGAACCAAGGAACACCAGCTTTTCTGTGCCGACCCGCCGGGCGGCCTCGATGATGTTGATTTCGATCGCTAGATTGTCGTACAGGAAATCCGCCGGGCGGCTGTCATTGGCCAGGATACCGCCGACCGTCGCCGCCGCCACGAAGACGAGATCGGGCTGTTCGGCAGCCATCCACGCTTCAACATCGGCCTGACGACGGAGATCCAGAGTCTCGCGGCCGACCGTCAAGACATCGCACGACTCCGATTCAAGACGGCGCACAAGCGCGGCGCCGACCATGCCGCGATGGCCAGCCACCCACACGCGCCGTCCGGTCAAGTCGAACGTCGGTGCGTCAGTCATAATCGGTGTGTCTCGTGTCGTGCATGAGCGCGGTCAGTCTAGCGCAGACCCCGCATGCGATCACGGCTTGAAACGTCGAACCCTAGAAAGTTCTTGCGCCTTACGTCAGGCGATGGCCGCCACCGCGTCATCCGACCATCCGGAATCGCGGCGCCGTGCCGGCAGTTCGTCGTCGTAACACCAATTGGCTTGATCGGCGAACAGCGCGTGCAGCAGTTCGTTGTTCAACTGATGCCCCGCGCGGACCGCTTCAACCCGGCCAAGAATCGGGGCGCCGGCCAAGAACAAGTCGCCGAGGCAGTCGAGCACTTTATGGCGCACGAACTCGTCATTGAAACGCAATCCATCTTCATTGAGCACCCGATCGGCGCCGACCACGATGGCATTATCCAAGCTGCCGCCGCGCGCTAAGCCCGCTTCGTGCATGGCCGCCACTTCTGCTTCCAGGCCGAAGGTCCGGGCCCGCGAGAGTTCGGACTTGAAGTAGCCGTTGACGCCTTTGAAATCGAACACCTGACGGCCAATGATCGGATTCTCAAAATCAATCTCAAAACGGACCGACAGCGTCTCCGCCGGCGTCACGCTGATGCGCTTGTCGCCATGATCGACCGAAACTGGGCGCAAAACGCGAATCGACCGCCGCGGCGCTTTCAGCGTTTCAATGCCGGCGCACTCGATCAGGAACACGAACGGTTCCGAACTGCCGTCCATCGCCGGCACTTCCGGACCATCGAGCTCGATCACCGCATTATCGACACCGCAGCCCCACAGCGCGGCCATCAAATGCTCGACCGTCGCCACTTGCGCGACGCCGTCGCGCGCAACGCTCGTCCCCAGCACCGTGTCGGTGACGAGGTCGTACCGCGCCGGGATGGCCAATCCTGCAAGATCGGACCGGACGAACGAAATCCCGCTATCCGCGCTCGCCGGATGCAGCGTCAGGTGAATTTCAGAACCGCTGTGCAGGCCAATGCCCGCGCAACTGATCGATTTGCGTAAAGTCGTCTGAGATACGTCGGTCACCGTGCCCCCGCCCGCCAATCGAGACACAGAGGGACAAGCTGGCAAAGCGAACGAAAACCGACGCCTTGAACTGGTTCGAAACGCTTAAGCCAATCCCACCTTGGCCGCGCGCCCGAACCACCAGATCCTCGCCCAACGCATCACGATGCGGTGATTTGAGTGCTCCTATAACTCATTTAATGAGGGGTCCTGGAGCACTCAAATCACTCTTTGTTGCAAATTGTTACGGTTCCGCCTTCGTTCCCTAATTCGACTGGCGCCGCAGAAATGCTGGGATATCCAGCAAATCTTCCTCGCGCCGGCCCGCAGGCTCGACCGGTGGCGTCGGGGCCAAGGTCGGCGCCGCCGCCGGGGTGATGGTCGGGGCGGTAGCCACCGCTGGCGTAGGCGCCGGCGCAGCGGGCGCGACCGGTGTCGGCGCGGGCGTCGACACGGTAGGCGCCGTTGGTTCGAGCACCGGTTCACGGACCGTCGCCGCAAGCTCGGAGGTCGCCGTCCGGACCGACTTTGCCGGCGTCGCGGGCGTCGGATCGCTCTGCATCTTGCCGGTCCGCATCATCCACTCGAAAAGACGCGGACGAACGCCGCT
>JANQOH010000441.1 GCA_028289725.1 Alphaproteobacteria bacterium | reverse complement strand
GGCGGCGTTCTCGCGGTTCAGGAAGCCGATGCCGACGGCATCCGATGCTATCCGGAGAGCCCGGCGTTCGACGAACTTAGGTCTGTGCTCATGAAATTGTTCGATGGCGTCGGCGGCGATCCATGGGCGGGCCGGCGCGTGTTCCGCTTGTTGCGCGACGCGGGCCTTCAAGACGTGGATTTCCGAGCCTGCACCGCGCGCTCCCGCAGCCATGACGATCTGGTCGATTATTTGCCGCAGACCATTCTTTCGGTCCGCGACACCATCATGAAAATGGGGCTGATGAGGGAATCCAATATGGACGCCGCGATCGCCGCGTGCCGCGCCCATTTGGCGGACCCAAACACGATCTCCACCACTTCGATCGTCTTTCAGGCCTGGGGAAAGAATAAAACTTAGCTAAGCGTCCCAACCTCTGTGCGCACACAGAGGCACCGGTCCAGGCCTATTCGGCCGCCGGTGTTCCATAAAGTCGGGCGCCCGCCCGAGGGAGGTAAAACAAGCGAGCGCCCTATAGGAGCAATTACCCCCCGCTCCTGACTCTCTACTTAGGGCTTGTCGTGGGTGCGGCGAGCCAATCCGGATGAAGCGGCCAAGCGTGGCGCGTTTATCCGCCGAACAGATGCGGATTTACAACATGGCTGAGCGCGATCAGCGTCGACACGCTGCCGCGCGGGCGCCTCCGCTGATTGGGCCGCCTACCGGTCCTCGGGCAAAGGAATGAACTCCTCTTCGTCGCCCGGCACCTTGGCGAAGCGGCCTTCGCGCCAGTCGGCCTTGGCCTGTTCGATCCGCTCCTTGTCGCTGTGGACGAAGTTCCACCATATGTGGCGGGGTCCATCCATCGCTGCCCCGCCGATCAGCACGAGATGTGCGGTGTCGGCGGCCTTAACGTCGACCGATAGGCCGGGCTTCAACGCCAACATGGCGCCGGGATCGAATGCTTCGCCGTCGATCTCAAGCCGGCCGGAGAGCGGATAAATCGCGCGCTCTTCGTGCTCCGTGCCGACGGTGAGCGTCGCGCCCGCGCGCAGTGTGACATCGGCGTACAGTGTTTCGGTGAACACCGAGACCGGCGCGGTTTGTCCCCACGCCGTGCCCGCGACGACCACGGCGCGCACGCCGTCGCCGTCCACGACCGGCAATGCATCCGCCTTATAGTGCTGGAAGCTCGGGTCGGTTTCTTCATGCGCCTTCGGCAGCGCCATCCAGACTTGCAGGCCTGACAGAGGGTTGGCTTGTCCCATCAGGCGCTCCGGCGTGCGTTCGGAATGGACGATGCCTTTGCCCGCGGTCATCCAATTGACCTCGCCCGGCGTGATCTCCTGCGCGAAGCCGAGACTGTCGCGATGCATGATGGTGCCTTCGAATAGCCAGGTTAGCGTCGAAAGCCCGATATGCGGATGCGGGCGCACATTGATCGGCTGCTCGGGCGGCAAAACCGCCGGGCCCATATGGTCGAAAAAGATGAAGGGCCCGACCATGCGGCGTTTGGCGACCGGCAACACGCGGCGCACTTGAAAACCGCCCAAATCATGGACCGTCGGCTGGATTACCAGATCGACCGGATCGCACGACCCAATGTCTTCGCAGACTGCTTGTTCGGCCGGATGCCAACTCATGCCGTTCTCCGCTCCTTGCTTGGGGTAGGGGTACAACGTGGCGCCGCGCGGTTGTAGTCGGACCGGTACGGCTTCGGCCAAGTGGGAACGGCGTGGCAGTCAGTCAAGAGCTGTGCGCGCGAGCGTTGCGCGAACGCAAATTGCAGGGCACATTGACCCGCCCGATTTCTTCCAGTCGCCTCGTCCAATCCCCATAGCCGTGCGAAGGAGATCGTTTTGAACGTGTTCATTGTGCACGCGCATCCGGAGCCGTTGAGTTTCAACGGCGCGCTGCTGAAAACCGCCACGCAGACCTTAAACGCCGCCGGTCACGCGGTGACGGTCTCCGATCTCCATGCCATGGACTTCCAACCGATCTCGGACCGGCGCAATTTCACGACAGTGGCGGACGCCGACTATTTCAAGCCGCAGGCCGAAGAATCCTTTGCCACCGACCATGACGGCTTCGCGGCCGATCTCGAAACCGAGCTGCTTAAGCTCGAGGCGTGCGACCTGCTGCTGTTTCAATTCCCGCTCTGGTGGTTCGGGCTGCCGGCGATCCTCAAGGGCTGGGTCGATCGGGTGTTCGCCATGGGGCGAGTCTACGGTCGCGGCCATACGTATGACACCGGACGCTTTCGCGGCAAGCGCGCGCTGCTGTCGCTGACCACCGGCGGCCCGGCGCCGATCTACGCAGCGGATGGCAACAATGGCGACATTATGGGGATCCTAAAGCCGATCCACCGCGGCATGCTTGAGTTCGTCGGCTTCGACGTCCTTGCGCCGCAATTGTCCTATGGCCCGGCGCGGGCGAGCGCGGAGGAGCGGGCAGCCATGCTCGCGGCGTGGGAAACGCGGCTCGCCGGTCTCTTCGACGAACAGCCGATCGACGTCGGCCGCTACTGAGGGCGAAAGAATGGTGGACCTGAAAGGAACCGTCACGGCGATCATCGGCGGCAGCACGGGGATCGGGCTGGCAACCGCGCAGGCAGTGGCCGAGGCCGGCGGGCGCGTGGCCATCACCGGCCGTAGCCGCGACAAGTTAGACCGCGCCGCAGCCACGATAGCCGGCGATGTTTCGACCCACGCGTTCGACGGCCGTGACGGTGACGCCATGGCGACGTTCTTCACGGAAATCGGTTCGCTCGATCATCTTGTGCTCACGATGAGCGCCGGTGGCGGCATGGCGCCGTTGACCGAGCTCGACGACGACCGGTTTCGCGCGGTTTTCGACAACAAGTTCTGGCCCTATGTGTCAGCCGTTAGGCATGCAATGAATGTCTTGCGCGAGAACGGGTCCGTGGTCATGGTGACCGGTGCGGCGGCGCGCAAAGCGGTGCCGGGCGCCGCCGGAATTGCGGCGACCAACGGCGCGCTAATGGCGATGCTCGGTCCGCTTACGCTGGAAATGGCGCCGCGCCGCATCAACGCGGTATCGCCCGGCGTGATCGACACACCGTATTGGGAGAGTGTGGCCGACGACCGCCGAGACGCTTTGTTTGAGATGGCGGCCCACCAATTGCCCGTTGGGCGCGTTGGTTCGCCTGAGGAAGTCGCCGAAGCGGTCGTCTTCGCCATGACCAACCGCTTCACCACCGGCGCCATCATCGACTGCGACGGCGGCGTGCGCCACGGTTGACGTCGCGGTTCGCGGCGCGGTCACTCTCAAACATCCAAAAGCTGGTTCTGCGCTTCGTCGCGGTGCTTTTTCAGGTATTTCATGAAGGGTGTGCCGCCGGTGCCGACGGATGTGTCATTGCCGGCATCGCCTTTCGCCTGCTTGTTGATGTAGCGCGCCGCATAGTCGAGATGGCGAGTGCGAAACCGCGCGAGCTTGGTGACGCATTCGTTATAGAGCGCTTTCAGGGAACGATGGCCCGCCGTCTGGATATGCGCGCGCAACCGGCTTTTGGCGCGCAGTTCATCGATGAAGCGCCGATGCGCGGGCGGGCGATAGTCGTGTAGCTCGTCGAGGTAGGCACGCAAGGGATCGGAGGCGTGTTTGATGCCGAACAGCGCGTCCACCGCCGGCACGATGGACGATTGCGATCCCGTCTGACCCCGAAAGGCTTGCGGCCGCCCGCCGGTCTCCGGCACGCCTTCATAAATCAGCCCATCCGGTAACGCCGGATTGTCCTTCCAGCCGTTGATCCAAGGCCGCACGCGGTTGAAGTAGATGTAGGGATCACAGCGCTCGGGCATGCGATCGAAAATCGCGATGAGGTCGTCCCACACGGTGGCGACCGTGGCGAGGTCTTTTTCGATGGCACGGTTGTCGCCTTTGTTCGCGGCACGAATGAGCGCGGGAAAGCGGGCCAGCATCTCCCCAGCGCGCGCTTCGATCGCGACATGCACCAGGACGAACCACGCTTCGTCTTGGCCACCGAGAAATGGCTGGATCATGTAAACGTTCGACAGGTCGATCGGTCCGTTCGAATCGATCCGTCCCCAATTGTCGAGTACATAGCTTGAATAGGGCAGCAATGGTTTTTGCCCAATCGTTTTCGCCAACCTCCAAAGCGGCACGGCGATGGGCGCGGGCAGAGACGTGGGGGGTGTCGGTTCGCCCCAGACGTAGGCCTGCGCCAGGAATGAGTAGTGCACCATCGCGATCCGGTGTTCGGCGTCGCTGGCATCGCGGCAGAATTCGCTGAGGTCGATGACCGGCAAGGCCTCGAGGCGGCGGCGAACGCGGCCCCCCGGAAGCGTGTGCGGCAGATCCATGGCGGCATCACGCGCCGGTTGAAGCAAAACGGGGAGGGCCACCGTCTCTGGATCAAACGGAGCCAGGAACCCGCGCGTCGACGACATGCCATAATCCGCGAGCGCCATTCCACGGTCTTCGAGCACCATTTCAATTGATCCGTTGGCCATCGATTTCTCCTCAAAACCGAATGAGATATTGAATATAGTCAGAAATGCTTAATAATATTCATTATGCAAGAGGAATGAGGGCCGTCCGATATGAAAACAGATGCCATTCGGGAGAAGCGTTCGATGCAGCAGCCGATCGACGCCATGGACCGAAAAATCTTAAGCGCCCTCGTGGACGACGCGACGCAGAGCTACGCGGAGTTGGGTCGGGAAGTGGGCCTCTCGGCGCCCGCGGTTCATGAGCGTGTGAAGCGCTTGCGCGCGGCGCGCGTGATCACGGCGACGACGGTGCGTATCGACGGCAAGCGGATCGGCAAACCGCTTCTGGTCTTCATCCACGTCCAGACGCAGAACTGGGGCTATAGCGAGGCGCTTGCGGATCTGGCGCGTCTCCCCGAGGTGGAGGAAGTGCACACCGTGACCGGGGATACGTCGGTCATCTTGAAGGTTCGGGTGCCCGGATCGGAGGCTTTGGAGTCGTTCCTTCGGCAGCTGCACGCGTTCGAGAGCATCGTGGCGACCAAGACGTTCGTCACGCTGTCGACCTATATCGACCGCCCGGTTCAGGCAGCGCAAACCGAGGAATGGGTCGAGCCGCCGCTGCCGGCCTCGTAATCGGCGGTTGGATCAAAGCATAGCACGGCAAGGAAACGCCGGCGCGATCATTCGACCAAATGCGCCTTCACCGCATCTTCGTCCCATTCCAGGCCGACGCCGGGGGTGTCGGGGATGTGTAGGTGGCTGTCCTTGATTTCATACGGCTGTTGCAGGATCGGGTCGGCCCAGCTCTGCCATTCGAGCCAGTGGGCGGTTTCGGTGACGCGCATCACCTGCGCGCCGATTTCCGGATAGAGGTGCGTTGAGGTCGGGACGCCGGCGGCGGCGCTAATCGCCGCGGCGCGCATCCAGCCGGTGACGCCGCCGATGCGCATGAAATCCGGCATCACCAGATCGCACGCCTGTTTCTGCAGGGCCTTGTGCATTTCGCGCGGGCCATAAAAATTCTCGCCGATCTGGATCGGGGTTTTCAGCTCGGCGGTCAGGCGCGCGAAGCCGTCGTAATTGTCGTAGACAATCGGCTCCTCGATCCAGGCGAGGCCGAGATCGTCGAGGATGTGGCAGCGCTCCAACGCTTCGGCGAGGGTGAGGCCCTGATTGAAGTCGACCATCAGGTTCATGTCGTCGCCGACCGCCTTGCGCACGGCGGTGAGGGTCGCCAGATCGTCGGCGATGCGTTCGCGCCCCATGCGCAGT
>JANQOH010000434.1 GCA_028289725.1 Alphaproteobacteria bacterium | reverse complement strand
AACTCTTTTGTGGCGGATCCGCCGCTTGAGCAAGTGGTGTCGCGGACCTTCGAAATCGGCGCGCGCGGCAATTTGCCGAGCGACTGGCTGAACGGTTTCACGACCCTCAACTGGACCGTCGCCGCTTTCCGCGCCGAAAACGAAGACGACATTCTGTTCGTCAGCGCCGGTCCGGGCCTGGGTACGGGCTTCTTCCGCAATGTCGGCGATACCCGCCGCCAAGGTGTTGAAATCGGCGTCGGCGGCGACACCGGGTGGGCGGACTGGTTCTTCAACTACAGCTTCATAGAATCGACTTTCCAGGAAACGTTCCTTGTGACGTCGGAGAACCACCCGCAGGCCATCAACGACCAAATCCTGGTCCAGCCAGGCGACGAAATCCCGGGCATTCCGCAGCATAATTTCGGCGCTGGCGTGAATTTCGAGATCTTTGACGGATTTCGGATCGGCCCGAGCGTGATTTACAAGTCCGGCGTTTTCTTGCGCGGTGACGAGGCAAATCTGCTCGCGCAGACGGATGGATACGCGGTCGTGAACTTGAACACGTCCTATCGGATCGCCGACTGGGTCGAGGTCTTCGGACGGATCGAAAATCTCTTCGACAGCGAGTATGAGACGTTCGGCGTGCTGGGTGAGACCGGCGACGAGGTGCCGATCTATGAGCTGCCGGGCGGTGTGACGAATCCGCGGTTCTTGGCGGCTGGCCAACCATTTGCGGCATTCATTGGCGTGCGGATAAGATTGAATTGATCCGCCAATGAAACGAACTTCGTTTTTTGAAGGACTCGTATGGGTGTGCTAATGAAGGCATAGTTCGGATAGTGGACGCGGGCTCGATTCGAGCCCGCGTTCGCCGTCTTGCGGTCCGAGGAGACGAAGGAAATGGAAGGCACCGTGGCGCAACCGGCAAATAGCCTTCTGCCGGAATTTTTGTCGCTCTTGTTCAAGGGCGGCCCGGTCATGGCGGTGCTCCTCCTCGTTTCGATCGCCGCCCTGACCATTATCGTAGTCAAGTTAATTCAGTTTTCGCGCGCCAGGCTCAAGCGGACCGCCTTTATCGACCCGGTGATCACCGCGCTGGGCCGCGGCGAACGTGACGCCGTCTTGGCGGCCCTCCGCAACGAGACGCATCCCGTCGCGCGGGTCATGGAAACCGCAATCATCACGGGCCGCAACGTTCGTATGAGCGCGGAAGATCGCGACGCGGAAATCGCGCGCGTCGGCAGTGCCGAGGTCAGGAATCTCGAAACCTATTTGCGCGGACTTGAGGTGATCGCCAACCTCAGCCCCCTCCTCGGCCTCCTCGGTACGGTGCTCGGTATGATCGGTGCGTTCGCCAAGCTCGAGGCCGCCGGTACCAAGGTTGACCCAGCCCTCCTCGCCGGCGGTATCTGGGAGGCCCTGCTGACCACGGCCTTCGGCCTGGTGATCGCAATTCCGGCGCTCGCGGCTTACTATATGTTCGAGGGTCGTGTGGAAGCGGTGCGCGTTGCCATGAAAGATGCCGTGGTCCGTGTCTTGGGCGTTGTTGCGCCCGGCGGTCGCGCAATCGCGGCCGAGTAACGCGCCGTGTCCAAGACACGCGAAATTCTATTCGCGGACCAGGAACGGCCCCGGCCCAAGCTCAACATCGCGCCGTTGATTGACGTTGTGTTTTTGCTCTTGGTTTTCTTCATGCTGGCAAGCTCGTTTATTGAGCCGACCTCGATCGATTTATCGATGCCGCAACCAACCGAAGGCGGCGTATCCAACATCGAGCCCCTGGTTATCGATGTCAGCGTTTCAGGTACCGTGTCCTTGAATGGCTTGACCCTCACACTCGACCAAATTGGGCCCGAGCTCGCCGGCCGCGTCGGCGGTCGATTGGATCGTGCGGTGACCGTCCGTGCGGAAGCGACGGTACCGGTCCAAATCCTGGTATCCGTGATGGACCGCGTTCGCAGTATTGGCCTTGAAAACATCCGGCTTGCGACGCCGGGTTCGAGCTAGGCCGGACGCCATGGAGTTCGAGGGACGCAAACCATTAGACGGCGGCATCAACCTGGTGCCGCTGATTAACATTGTGTTCCTGCTTTTGATTTTCTTCATGTTGTCGAGCACGCTTGTCACGCCCGATCGGTTCAGTGTCGATTTGCCCGAATCCTTCGATGCGCATAGCACTGAATCTTCGCCGATCTCGGTGTTGATAGGCCCGGACGGCGCACTCGCCGTGAATAATGATGCGGTCGGTCTCGGCGAACTTGAGCCAGCCATCGCGCTATTGCTTGAGGACACGCCCGACGCGGGTGTTCTGGTCAAAGCAGACGCCGCGGCGACCACGGCGCAGGTGGTCAACGTTCTGCGCCGCGCGCGCGCCGCCGGCGTCGACCGCGTCGCACTGGCGACCCAAGGGGCCAGCCGGTGACACGTATCACCACAGGGCAATTGGTCACCGCGACCTGCATCGCGACTGCTGTCCACGCAGCGGTTCTCGCGGCGATGACGCTTCACCAGACGCCGCTCCCTGTAACAGCGTCGGAATCGGTCGTTTATCTCGAATTGGCCGCGCTCGGCGATCCGCTTGCGGAGTTGGATCCAAACGCGCCGCCGGCAAACGATGCATTGGCCATCTCGTCAGATACACCGGAAGTCGAGGACCCGCAGGATCCCGCCGACTTGCCGATGCAACCGCCCGTGCCCGAAATGGCGGTCAATGAAGCGGAAGCGCCGGAAAGACCCGATGAGATCGAGCCGCCCGATCCGCTGGCATCAGAAACACCAATACCGGGTGTTTTACCCGATACGCCGGATCAACCGAAGCTGAATACCAGCGAAATCGAGCCAATGGAGACGCTTGATCGCCTCGACCCCATGCCTGAGACGATCGAAGCGATTGAGCCGCCACCGGACCGCATGCCGGACCCGGAGACGCCGCCGCCGCTCGAATTTACCGAACTCACGACACCCGATGAAATGACCCCGACTGTCCTTCCCGATCAACTTGAGCGGCCGGAGCCGCGCCAGGACCCTTTGGTCGAACCGGACCGCGTGGCACCGCCGCCGGAACTCACTGATCTCGTGCCGCCGCCCCAAGTTATCGATGCAGACCTGCCGATCACACAGCCGGATGTCGCGCAAGACAAGCTATTGGAACCGGAGACCATCACCACGCCGCCTGAGTTGACCGACCTAGCGCCGGCCCCGGATGCGGTCGAGCCCGTGACGACGGTCGTCCCACCCGATCAACCATTGCTGCTACCGGAACCGGTCGAACCGACGGACGCACCCGACGAGCTGGTCGTCGAGACCGTACCGATCGAGCGGCCGCCCGATCCGTTGACCGAACGCGAACAGCCTGAGCCAACGCAAATCACAACCGAAGTTCCAAAATTACTGCCGCGGACCGATGAGCCGAATGTGACGCCGCCCGAACCGATCGCGGTGGCGGCGGTTCAGCAACCCACGCGTCCGGATACCACGCGATTGTTGGACGAGGCGCCCAAACTTCAGCCGCGGACCGACGAACCCGTGGTCGAGCCGACGGATCCGTTAACTGTCGCAGTCACCGAAACACCGCCGCCCCCGACGGTCACGCCGGAACTGCCGTCCGCTCTGCCCACACCCAAACCGCGTCCCGACCCGATGGCCGAGCTTCCCAAACCGCGCGAAAAGCCGGCGCCGATGCCCCAGCCGCAAGTCGCGCGCGCGGAGCCACAGCCAACGCAGGTCGCCACACCGCAACCGATCGTCGAAACGACGCCCGTCCGGACACCGGTAACGCGCGCGGCGGAGCCCGCACCGGCCCGACAACAGGTGGCCAGCGCGCCGGCCATCGTGCCGCCGGCCGCCGTGCCGCAGGGCCAAGTCAGCGACGATGTGCGGAAGGCATACGCCGTATCACTCTATCAACAGATCAACTCCGTCGCGACCCGCAATTACCCGCCAAAATCGGCGCAACGGGGCGAAGAAGGTTCGGTTCCTGTCCGGTTGGAAGTCAGCCGCGGGGGCGACTTGATTTCGGTCACGGTGCTGGATGAGACCTTGGCGTCATCGCGCCTGGTCAAGGCCGCGATCAGAGCGGTGGAACGGTCCGCTCCATTTCCGCGCTTCGCGCCCGAGATGGGCATGGACGTCGCCACGTTCGACGTGCGCATCCATTACAAACTTCGCTAAGGGAAATCGGCGCCGCCTTGCCTTTTTTTGGGCGAAGCAGCGCCGGACAAACTGACTTACGGATCGACCTGGAGCAGTGATCCGATGCGGGGTCGGAAGTACGACATCCGCTTAATCGTGTACGAACCGAAGAAGTCAAAGATCCACGGGTCGTAGCGATAGAACATCTCAACCGCGACCAAGGTTTGGTCGTCGCGCAGCGTGATGCCGCCGGGCAAGGATGAGATCGAAGTCCCGGCGCCACCAAACGAACTCGTCGTGGTGAGACTCCCGGCCCCGGTGCGTTGCCAATATATGCTCGCCGGCTGCCCGGCTGGTTGACCCATCGCGGTCACGACCACATTGCTGTCGGCACCGACAGGAAACGGATGGATTACTTGCGCCACGACATTGAACAGGTCGGTGACCTGCGCTTCGTTAATCGTCTTGTCGCGCGTGACCAAATCCGCCACCGCCACCGCCGCATGCTGCGCCTTGAGGTACAGCATCAAGAAGCGGCTGGTCTCCAGCAGGCCAAAGAACAGGAACACCAAGGACGACACGGCGATGGCGAACTCAACCGCCGCCACGCCGCGTTTGTCACGACGTAGGCGCGCGATCAGGCCGCGCGTCTTGGTCTCAGAGCTAGAACGGCTCATTGCGCACCGCAACGACGGCCTCGTGCTTCATATTGTCGAGCACGGGGCTGAGCAGGCCGGTAATGCCGCTCGAGGTAAACTCGATCTTGTAAACCACGATATCCGCGGCACCACCCGAACCAGCGGTACCCAGATCGGAATCCCAAACCGAGTTGCCGTTCACATCCGTGAAGGTCTCGCCAGAATCGTACGAGCCGTTCATATTGGCGTCGGCGTACGGCTCAGGCTGACCAATGTCGGAAAAGTTGTCGTAGACGAGCGTGGTGATCGTCAGGTTATTCACGTCAACCATGTTGTAGGTGTTGTCGTGGATCGCCTGCGTAATACTTTGCTCGCGCGTCATGCCGCCCTGCGTGTTACCCGTAATACCATAGCGGGATGCGTGCAGAGCCGCGTTTTCAAGCACGGCGCTGAGCCAAAAATAGACCGAGAACTCCATCAGGCCGACCATGATGAAAAGCAAGGCCGGGAACAGCAAACCGAACTCGACCGCCGTGTTGCCACGCTTGTCACGCAGCCGGCGACGGCCTCTAACCGCAAGAACTTTCCAGATCGTCATCCTCGTCGACTCCGATCAGTTACTGATTCTAAGGGCTTGAAGCTCCGACGCGATCGTCTGGAACACAGTCTGCAATTGACTGTTGGTCGGGGCGTGGAAGTAGTAACTCGGAACCGTCGCGCAGTTTTGCATCAAAGTCTGCGTGCCCGAACTAATGCCGGATCCAAACGTAATCGCGAAGATTTGGACGTTCTGAGCCTTAATCGACGTACAAATCGTCGACAGTTTGCTATCCATGTCGGCATTGCGCGAGGTCGTCGTTCCACCGTAGTCACCGGCGGTGCCGTAAGCCGTCTTAATCGTGTCGGTAAAGCTGTTGTCACCATCCGTTAGCACGACAATTGCTTTGGACACTTGCGGATCGTTGTAGTCCGCCGGCAACGCGGCTGGCGTTTCCCCGCCCCAAAGGCCGCGCCAGTTCGGCGAAATCATCCGCCAACCCCAAATCAAACCCTGGTTGACCATCGTCGATCCGCGCGCGCCCATCGCCGCGATGGCATTGACGACCGTGGCCTTTACCGGCGTCATCGAGGTGACTTCGGCGCCGCACCAATTGTTCGGGCCCGTATCGCCGTCGGCGCCAGGTCCCGCCGTTTCAACAACGGCACAACAATCCGGATCGCGCGCGGCCCAGGCTGCTTGCCCGGTGCTGCCGTAAATCCAGTTGTTGTAGCCGTAGTAAGTGTCCTCATACCAAAACGGCATAAACCCTTCGGTGCCCGGAGGTGTGTCCGTGAGATCGCCACCGCTGCCGTAGTTGCGGGCCATGACACAGCCCTTCCACGTCGTCGGGTGGAAATCGTCATTGTTGATGATCGTCTGGCCGGCGGAACTCAGCCAACCCGTGCGGGCGCCGATATTCACGTTGGCGGTAAACGGCACCAATCCGACCCAAAGGTTCGGATGCACGGTTTCGCTACCGAATAAAATGTTCACTAGATCGGTGGCCGCCGTTTTCATGGCGTCGACCTTGCCGCCGCTGGCCATGGAGCCCGTGTTATCCATGACGAGCACAACTTCCATCGATCCGGTTTCACGCGTCACCTCGGTGGAGGCCGCGACGGTCACCGTGTCGATTCCGCCAAGCGCCATGAAACTCGTTTGCATGGTCGCGGTCGCCGTCAGCGTGATCACATTACCGCTGGGGTCAACGCTCACATTGAAGGTGTCGAGCGCCGCAGTCGCGCCCAAGCTCGCGAAGTTCGCGTCAAAGAATTCCTGTGCGTCCGTCTGCAGATATTGCGCGTCAATCGTCGCGCCCGCGGCCAAGCCGGCCGAGTCCAACGACTTCTGCAGAACGTCTTTCACGTAATAGGCGCGCGTGCTATCGATCGCGACGCCAACGAACAACATCATCGCGACAGCCGTCACCGCCACGACGACCGCTACCGCGCCCCGCCGGTCCTTGCGAAATCTCGATATCACGATCTCGACCTCCTATTCTGATGACCACGCCCGCGCCGCTCGCCCGCACCGATAGGCACGACGGGCATTAATGGTCTTCATTCAAGGTAGGCTTCTGGTTCCCGCAAAAATGTGACGGTGATCACAATATTGAGCGAGATAAAACTCGACTAAAAACCAGTCTTTATCTCAGAATTTGAACATTTCTCTTCGCCGGGGATCAATGCATCTCTAGCTTTTGCACGATTTGTTCCGGTCACGAAAAATTAGATCTTTTCGAATATTTGGGTCGCGCAACAAAAACCCAGTCGCGGCGGCAGGGCACCAAATCCGAAAAAATCAGATCCAATTGTTTCCGCCCAGCACACGCGCCGCGATATCAGCTTGCCGTCCGCTTCGCTGGATTGGCGAGGTACGCCGCCAGGTGGTCGCTCAGGTCGCGCGCGTCGTCTCCGGCCCCATCGATCAACGCCGATTTCCGCCGGCGCAAGAACTGCATGCCCATGAGATAGAGGCCGGGAGCGGCCGTTACGCCGCCGTCATGACGAACGCGGCCTTTGCGGTCGAGCACCGGGACGTCCAAATAGGAAAAGTCCGGCCTGAATCCAGTCGCCCATAGAATTGTTCGGATTTCGCCGCGATTGAGATCCAGACTGAGCGGCGGATCCTTCTCGACCCGTGTATCGTCAAACCGGTGCGACGGCGCGACCTCGCCGTCGAGGCCGGCCTCTTCGGCCCACTCATCGATCGTGTTGAGCAACCGGTTCATTTTTAGGTCGGCCAGTTTGCACTGATTGCGCAACGATCCGGAAAACTGGGCCTTGCCGTCACTCATCCCTGCGAGACGGCCAATAATTCGCACGCCCTTATCGGTCAAGGCGTTGAGATCCAGCGTAATTCTCTCCTGAGACCCGGTGAGCTGAAGCGATGGCACACCTCGGGCGCGGACGATATCGTCCACTTCGTCGTAGCGCTCATCCATCACGCCCGCCTCATCCATCCACCATTTGATATCACGCCCCCGGTAGGTCCGCGGGACCCTGACATGTTCGCCGACCGCCAATGTGACCGGGCGGCCCGACCGGTGAATCTCATCCGCGAGTTGGGTACCTGTCGCGGAAGCCCCGACCACCATGACACCGCCCGGACCAAGTTGATCGGGATTGCGGTAGTCCATGGGCGTCAACACGGCAATATCCGCGGGCACGCCCTCGGCAATTGCCGGAACCGACGCGATATTGCACGCGCCGGTCGCGAGCACGACGCACCGGCAAGCCCAATCACCCTGGTCGGTCGAGACGGTGTACCCACCTTCACCCTGTTTCACAGACGTCACATTGGTGTTGATCTGCAACGGCGCGTCGATGACTTCGGCGTAGCGATCGATGAAGGCGATCACCTCGGGCATGTCTCGGAAGCCATCGGGGTCCTCGCCTTGGTAGCCGTAGCCGGGTAATCGGCTCTGCCAATTCGGTGTTAGCAAGCGAAGCGAGTCCCAACGCTCGGTCCGCCATGAGTTAGCGACTTCGCCGCGTTCGATTACCACATGGTCAATCGATCGATCGCTGAGGCAGCGGCTCATGGCGAGACCGGCGTGTCCGGCGCCAATGACGACGGTTGTTACGGTGCGAATGAGACGAACTCCTTAGCCGGAGAACGCTGACGTTATTTGACCTCGACTGTCACGTTGGTCGGATTGGTCACGATGTCGTAGACCGCGGAGCGTTTCTGCGATTGGGCGACCAGCGCCTCGATTTCGTCGCGGGTGGCGTCGGCGTCG
>JANQOH010000421.1 GCA_028289725.1 Alphaproteobacteria bacterium | reverse complement strand
CCTTGCCGGCCATTTTCTCGACGGTTCCCTGGCGCTCGATGAGTGGCCTCACATGGAAGACGAGGCCGTCATCGAGCAATTGACCTGCGTCAAAGGCATCGGTCGTTGGACAGCCGAAATGTTTTTGATCTTCCATCTGGTTCGCCCAGACGTATTGCCGGTCGCCGATATCGGGGTGCAGAAAGCCATGCGGAACCACTATACCGACGGCGAAAAGCCGAGCGCCGATCAAATGCGCGCCATAGCCGAACCTTGGCGTCCCTGGCGGTCGGTCGCGGTCTGGTACCTTTGGCGGAGTCTCGACGCCATTCCGGTTGAGTATTAAATACACCTAAGCGTGATCGATCGGTTTGAAGCCGGGGTTTCGATCCGATCAAACGTTTGATATTGTCCGCGTCTTGTCCGCTCGGGTGATCTGGGCGGATGCGAAGCGACGAAATTGCCGCGTGGAGCCAGGTGCTCGATTTCGCGGCTTGGGCCCGATGCGCGCTTGGCGGCACGGGTAAAGTAATTTGAAAAAAGAAAAATGCGCACTGTGACAAGACAGGCCCCTTCGCGGCTCTTTTTCATTCTGTTCGGTTTGGCCTCTTTCGCGTTGCCAACGATTGCTATTGCCCAACAGCCATCCCTGGTCGGCGTCGACGAAGTCCTCGTCGAGCCCTTGGCGCAAACGCAGCCGGTAATTGGGCGCTTCGTCGCGCGACAAGCGGGCGACGTCGCGGCGCGGACCGAAGGCGCCGTTACGCAAATGAATGTGCATGTGGGTGACCGGGTTGCCTCAGGCGACGTGCTCGCAGTCCTGGATGTGGACCGCCTGACTTGGCGCCGCGATCTCTCGGCTTCGACAGCGAATGAGATGTCAGCGATGCTTGCGAGCCAAAAAGCGCAACTCGACAAGCGCCGGCAGGAACTCGCCCGCTTAGAGGGCATCCGCAACTCGGCGGCATTCAGCCAGGCGCGGTACGATGACGCCGTCCAAGATGTGTTGACCGCGGAGAGCGCGGTCACCGCCGCAACGGCTGTTTTGGCCCGCGTGCGGACGAACTTGAAGCTTTCAGAAGATGATCTGGAGCACGGCACCGTGCACGCCCCTTATGAAGGCGTGGTGAGCTTTCGCCACACCGAAATCGGCGCCTATGTCCGCGTCGGCGACCCGGTCGTATCGCTCGTCAATGAAAACGATCTCGAGATCGAGGCTGACGTTCCCTACAACCGGATTGCGGGCCTGCAATCGGGCACGGTCGTCACGGTTACGTTGGCGGATGGAACATCACACAATGCGGTGGTCCGCGCCGTCGGGGCGGAAGAGAGCGCCATGACGCGCACGCGCCAAGTGCGCTTTACACCGGCGGTCGAAGGCGCGACGGTCTCGAATGCCGTTGGCGAGTCGGTATCGGTGTTGCTGCCGCTCGGCGCGCCGCGCCAAATCGTGTCGGTTCACAAGGACGCCATCCTCAAGCGCCAGGGCATGTCTCTAGTCTACGTGGTCGATGAAGAAAGCAAGGCTCAAATCCGCCCGGTCGAGCTGGGTGAGGCGGTCGGCCCGCGGTTCGAGGTTTTGGGAGGCGTCGGACCGGGCGAGATGGTCGTCGTTCGTGGCAATGAGCGCTTGCGACCTGGTCAAAGCGTGCAAGTGGGCGAGCCGCAAGCCGCCGAGGCACAAGGAGAAGAGGGATGAACCTAATACGCGGGTCTATCCAGCGACCGATCGCGGTTATCGCCGCGGTGATGATGGTCATCATCTTCGGCTTGCTCGCGCTGCAGCGCATTCCGATCCAGTTGGCGCCTGACGTCAATAAGCCGGTCATCACCATCCAGACCTTCTGGCCCGGCGGGTCGCCGTTCGAAGTTGAGCGTGAAATCCTCAACCGCCAGGAAGAGAAGCTCAAAGGCCTCGACGGCCTGGTGAAGATGGAGGGGACCGCTGAGGACGGCCGGGCAGAAATCACGCTCGAATTCGGTGTCGGTACGAATATGGACCGGTCCGTTCTGCTGGTGGCCAATCGACTGGATCAGGTTGAGCGCTATCCGGATGAAGCCCTTCGCCCGACCATTTCGACAGCTGGCTTGGGCGATAGCCCGATTGCCTGGTTTATCGCCACCCGCGTTGAGGGCAATGACCGACCGATCTCGACCTACGGCGACTTCTTTGAGGACGTGGTTCAGGAGCGTCTGGAACGCGTGCCCGGCGTCGCCGGCACCAATGTGTACGGCGGCAGCGAACGCGAAATGCGCATTATCGTCGACCCGGATTCAATGGCGCGTTTCGGGCTAACCGTTCCCAACGTGGTGCAATCGCTGCGCGCCGCCAATGTATCGATTTCGGCCGGCGACGTCGAAGAAGGCAAGCGCCGTTACGTGGTGCGTTCCGAAGGTGAGTTCGAAACCATCGAACAGGTCAAGAAGGTCGTCTTGACCAGCGATGAGGATCTTGCGTCAGGGCGCATTGGTCGCGTGACCGTGGGCGATATCGCGGAGGTGCGTTTCGACTATAAGGATGCCGGCGCCAACATCCGGTTCCTCGGCGAAGACTCGATCGCGGTTAATGCGGTGCGCGAGAACGGCGCCAACGTGATCGAAAC
>JANQOH010000408.1 GCA_028289725.1 Alphaproteobacteria bacterium | reverse complement strand
GTTGCCGCTGTCCGGGTTCACCCACGTTGTGGTGTGACCGGTCGGCGTTGATTCCAGCGTGCTCTGATAGGTCTGCGCCGCATAGGCTTGGTCGGCGCGATCCAACGACTTGCCGACTGAGCCACCGAGCAGACCGCCGAGCAACACGCCCGCGCCTACGGCCGCGAGTTGGCCGGTGCCGCTGCCGATTTGCGAACCAGCGAGACCACCCAGACCGGCGCCGATCAACGTGCCGCCGATCTGCTTGTCCCCCTGCCCCTCAAAACACCCGGTCATGGCCAAGGCCAAGGTCCCGGCGACCGCAATACGCGTAAGCTTCGAGTGCAAGATATTCATGGCGTCAGTTTCCCTTCACGAATCACTCAATGTGTCGAGTCGGCGCCATGATAGGGGCGGTTAGCTGAACCTAACCTGAACCCAAAATTTCTTTTATTTCAGATATTTATCTGATGGGCAGCCGGATTTCCGCGTCGGTTCGTCAGGCTTTTGCGGCCCGCCGTTCCACCTGTTCGCAAATGTAATGATAGATGCAGGTGTGGAGTTCCTGAATGCGCGGCGTATCCGTCGACGGCACGGCAATCAGAATGTCGGCCTCGGCCGCGACGCGCCCGCCGCCCTCGCCCGTCAGCGCAATCGCCGTCATGTCCATCGCCCGGCCCTTGGCGAGTGCGCGTAGTACGTTTTCGGAGTTGCCGCTGGTGCTGAGGCCCCAGACCACGCCGCCCGCCGCACCGAGCGCTTCGACTTGGCGTTCGAACACGCTGTCGAAGTCGTAATCGTTGCTCCACGCCGTGGTCACGGCCGCGTCTGCGCCCAGCGCCACCGCCATGATCCCGACGCGCTCGCGTTTGTAACGCCCGACCAATTCGCCCGCGATATGCATGGCGTCCGCCGCCGATCCGCCGTTGCCGCACAAGAGCAGCGGCCGACGCGCGGAGGCCGCCACCGAAATCGCCTCGATCGCCGCCGCCACCGGCGCGTCGAGACCGGCTGCGGCCGCCTTTTCGAGATCCGCCGCGGCCGCTTTGAAATAGGTGTCCATAGTCATGAGGGGGACTTGGCCTCCCGGGCCGGAACGGTATCGTCATCGCGTGCGCGCCCGATCCCACCCAATCGCCACAGCCCGATCAAGCCCCATGGCGTGACAGCCGCATAGATCGCGGCCTGGAAAAGCAGCACCAGCGCCAAGGCCTCGGTCTTCACGAAACCGATAGGTGTCAGCACGCTCACCGCGACAAATTGATAAACCCCGACGTAACCCGGGGTCGATGGCGCAACGCTGGACAGGGCCAGCGCGACGACCATCAGCAGCGCTAAAAGCGGTGTCATCGCGTCCAGGCCCAGGGCGGTGGCCACGGTGAACATGCAGGCGGCATCGATCGCCCAGACAACCGCGGTCAACGACCCGAACGCCAACGCACCGCCCGGTCGCTGAATGGCTTTCGCGCCGGTAAAAAACTCGTGCCACATGGCCACCAGGCCGTCGCGCCAACTCTGTTTGATCGGCAGACGCGTCGCCACCAGTTCGATCCAGCGCGCGAGGCGCGGCGCCGCGAGCAGCGCAATCAAAGCAACAAACGCCGCGATCGAGAGACCGATCGACGACGACGCGAGCCAGCCCGGCGTCACCGGGATCAGCGCCACCACCCCGCCCGCGAGCGCCACAACGACAATCGTGTCGAGGATACGTTCGGTGACTGTCGTACCGAGCGTGAAGGTCTTGCGGATTTCCAGATGGCGCGCAAGCAGGACCGAGCGCAATACATCGCCCGCGCGCGCCGGCAAATAGGAGTTGCCGACATAGCCGGCCGTGGTCGCCCAGAACATGGTGAGAAAGCCCGGCTGCGCGCGCTCACGCACCAGCACGCCCCAGCGCACCGACCGCAACGCCATCGCCAGGGTCATCAATCCCCACGCGAGCGCCATGGTTCCGAGGTCGGCATCAGCAAGGCGCGCGCCGAGCTCCGCCCAACCGACCCCGCGAAACGCGAGATAGAGGAGCAGCGCAGCGAGCGCCAGGATCCCCGCCTGCGCCCAGCGCCGGCGCGCGCGGCGTCCAGCCGGTACCCCGCCAGTCCCGGTCATGCCAGAGACGGATCGGTCAATCGCCAAGCCTGATTCCACCCTCCCAAGAGCGCCAAAACCGATGCGCCCCCATACAAGGTGACCGCGCCAAGCCCCGGCGGCAAGTGCTGGGCCCGGTTCGCTACACGCTTTGATGTGCGAAGCGCGCTCCCACACCCATGTTAGTCTCTGCGAGATTCTTCCAATGGGCCCTATATCGCCTGTGACCGAAACCGCTGAATGGATCGAAACCCACCGGGCGGCGTGGCGGCGGAAGCCGGCGCTGCGGCGGTATTA
>JANQOH010000402.1 GCA_028289725.1 Alphaproteobacteria bacterium | reverse complement strand
GCCGCCTTCCAACGATATGCCGTTGTCGACAAAGAGTGGCGTGAACTCATTAAAGGATGCCGTCGCAGGCGCCGCCCCTTGCACGATGAAGAGTTCGCTCTCTCCTAACTGCGGTTGTATGCCAGCGGCGTTGATCGGCTGACGAATCTGCGATTGCAAGAGCTCGCTCACTCGTCCGATTTCGTGACGCGGTAAGGTTGCGTAGGTATCGGCAAGGAAACGGTGGCCGGCGAAATTGCCTGGGTCGTAGGTTACGGACTTGAAGCCTTCGACGAGTGCGAGTTGGTCGAAGCCGAGCGTCGCGTAGACTCTGGCGAGGCTGGCGCTTCGGACTGCCGCGTCCTCGTCCAGTAGTAACCGTGACCGATAGACGGCGCGGTTGTCGTTTAGGGCGATCGAACGTTCGATGCTGCGCAGCGCTTCGATGGGCCGTCCGTCAAATTGCTCCAATATGGCGTCGTACAGTTCGGGCGTTGGGTCATTCGGGTCCAAGTCGCGGGCAATGTCGAATTGGGTCTCGGCATCTTCGCGGCGTTTGTTTTTGTCCTTGGCTTGGCCAATGGGATCGCACGCCTCTCGGCCAACGAAATCACCGAACAGATCGCTAAAGGAGCAGTGGGACTCCTCAAACAGTGCTTTGCCGACATAACTACGGATCAAACTGCTCGCAGGGCCAAGCGCCGATGCCTGTTCTATCAAGCGGCGTCCCGTAACGATGTCGCCGCGGCGGATGTGGGCCAAGCCAAGCCCAAGATGCGGCAATGGGTCGTCCGAGTCTGCCGTGATCGCGCGCGAGAACGCGTCCTTGGCACGATCAATTTGGATCGCGGAAAGCATGGCAAAGCCGAGCACGCTATTGGTGCGAGACAAGTTGGGCGCAAGTTCTTGCGCCGTCGTTGCGGCGGCGAGCGCGCGGGTCCGATAGCCGAGTGACAACCAGATTTCGGCGAGACGGGCGTGCGCCAGGGCATTGGTCGGTTCGCCGGCAACCGCTTGTTCGAGCGTGTCGCGCGCGGCCTCCAAGTCGAACGCGCCTTGCTGGGCGTAGGACAAGGCGATTTTCGCCGCGGTCGAGGTGGCGTCTGCCACCGTTGCTTGTTCGCCAAAGCGCAAAGCATCGTCGCGCCGGTTGAGCGCAAGCGCGATCACCGTGCGCAGCGCCAACGCCGATGCGGTGTCCGACGACCCGGCTAGGGCGCGCTCGGCGGCGCGGTATCGGCCTGCGTCGAGTAAACGTGCCGCCTCCGCGATCGGTGCCGGGACCAAGCCATCGTTCGGGTCCGGCAGCACCGGCGGATAGTGGATCGTCCATGCGACCGCGTCCTCGAAGCGAACTTCGATGATGCCCGGTGTTGGCGCCGCCGTGGCACCACACGTGTCTGGTGTTCCCGGGCACGCGCCGGCCGCAAAAATGACCTCGCCGGTCTCCGTGACAATCACGCCGAGTTCGTTGCGCGCAGTGACAACGCCTTCGAAGACGCGAATGCTCGTCCCGACCGGTCCGCTTGCGGGGTCGAGATTGGCGCGGATCTCAAACTCGGTGCCGTCAATTCCGCCGTCCACAAATGCGGTTCGAATGTCGAGCCGCGTCGGCGTCCGGCTGAACACGTAGAGCGCGCCGCGCAGCAGTTCGAGAATCGATTGGTCTTCATCAGCCGGCGGAACTTCGAACAGTGTGTTTTCGTCGAGGCGCAAAACCGTCTCGCGGTCCAGCAGATACAACGCGGCGCGGCTGTTGGCGCCGACCGCAATCCGATCGCCTGGGCACACCAGCGTATCGAGGGTCGCAAGGGCGTCGTTGCGCGCCACCTCGCCCTTGACCGAGACCACCTCGGCGACTGGCGCCGCGCCGCCCGCACAATTGGTTGCGTTCGCTTGCTGCGTGAGCTCCTGTGCATGGAGTTTGGCGTTCGGCGAAAAAATAGCGGTCGCCATTACGCCGGCTATCGCCCACACGATGAATGCATGGACTAACGGCGACCGTGCCATTTGGTTGCGCTCGTCGCTCTCGTCGCGGTGCGCATTGATTTGCGGTCGACCCTCCCAAGTCGGGCCGCAAAGGTGCCGCATTTTTGCCTCCCCCCGCGCGACCGCATGACACCTACCGCGGTCGTGCGTCTATCAAGCCGAATTCCGCCGCATCACCGTGCGGTCTTCTTTCAAAATCGCACTCTCAAGACTCGTGGCTAAACCGCCTCCCGGCCCTTCCCAGGCTCTGAATCAGCGTACATTTCGGCCACGCAACAAATTTATGCTACTGCAAGTTGTCCGATTAGCGCAAGGTTGCGAAATGTTTATTGAATTATCTGAACGCGATGGTTGAAAAAAATGCATCAACACACCCCAATATTTGTGGGCCCAGGGCCCGCGCTGAGATACCACGGTTTCGCGGACTCCTGGCTCCATCGGACTCCGCATTTCTGGTATCGGATGGAAGTCTAGCTCGTCCGCCGTTGGCTGTATTCAGAAGTCCCTTACGGCCTCGTTTCGAGTCCGGATTGCTTCCGATCGCCGACCCTTTTTGTGCTGGACCGCCTCAACGGTCCATATCGCCCGAGGTGGCGGAACACCAAACCTATGCGCAAAGGTCCGCCTCTCCGCTCATGGCCATGCATGGGCAACCAAACTCAGATGCTCCGATCTGGGCGGCGGATTCTATGTCCGCCTCAAGCAATGCGGGCCATAAGCTGTCAACCTGATCCCCCAAATTTGGCAACCGGCCGCATCCGCGCTCAGATCGCTACGCCTCGCCGCCCCCAAGAAATGCTCAAGCGATACGCAATAGGCCATATAGCTATATTTGATTGGTCCATTTTGGGACCATCCAGGGCTTACAAGCGCGTTAGGCATTGCGCCTGGCATGAATCTGCTGAACGTTCTTCGCGGATGAGATGCTGAGACGTCGATGCGGGATATGGTTCATGATCCGAAAACTCTGAGGCGGGGGAGCGGCGTCGGAAAGGTTGGCTTGGTGGGTATCTTTAGAGCGCTTGGATCCACCCCTTTCGATACGGCGGAGCCGCAGACCTCGGCGCCGTCTTTCTCGCGGGCTAAAGAGCTTCGCGGGTTCGCGATCTTGCTGGCTGTCATCGTTGTTGTCCCTTTGCTCGGCATGGCGGTCGTCGGGGGCCGCGCAATTGGGCTTTGGAACCTTGAAGCCCAATCGAAGCAGTCAGAAACCGCCTCGCAGGCTCTGCAGGATTTGGGTGATCGGGCGCATAAGGCCATTGATCTGACGGTGAGTCGCGTTGAAGAGCGTATCGATGAGGCGGTCGCGCGCGGGTCCCGCGGCCATTTGGCCATTGTTGACCAATCGGTGGATCTCGCAATTGTTTACGCCGAGCACGGTCGTCGAATGTTTCGCGCCGCCGATGTCTGGGTTGTCACGCCATTTGAACGTCGCCTCGCGCAATCGACTTTTGCACCGCTCGACATGGCGCGCGGTATGCTCGTCATGCGTCTGGCGGAAACCGGCGACCGTTCGGACCTGTGGACGGTTGTCGGAACGCCCGTGGGATTGAACCCTGCGCGATGTTGGCATGAACGAGACCAAACCGTCGCATGCGTCGTGTTTGAGAAGGCAGCGATCACCGGGTCCGTGGTCAACGCGTTGAGAGCATTTCCCGGCCACAGCGCAGACATTGGTTATACGTTGTACGACGAAGCGGGCGCCGCGCTTTGGCAAAGTGCGAAGGCGCCGGTCGGCACCGTGCTCGCGTCGCAGACTTTATTGGCGCCGTGGTCCGCTTGGCGCCTTGAAGCGCGGCGAATCTCTCCGGTGCCGGATGCTGGCCCCAGCTGGGTTGTCTTTGGCGGTCTGATGGCTGCCATGCTCGCGGTCATTGGCAGCATGGCGGGTTACATTTTTCTATCGCAAAGATCGCGGCTCGAAGCCATGCACCATCGCGCGGCGGAGGCCGCGCAGGTGTCGCACGAACTGCGCACGCCTCTGACCAATCTGGGACTCTATGGTGATTTGATTCGGGCGCGCGCGAAAGGCGATGAGACGATCACTGAGTATTGCGATGTACTCGACGCCGAAACCAAACGCCTCGGTGCATTGGTGGAAGACGCGACCGCCCTTGCGCGCGGACGGCTTCGAAACCGGCTGCAGATCGACGTCGGCAACCCGGATGATGCTGCCCGTCATTTGCTGTCGCGCTACCAGCCCGTGCTGGACAAAGGCGGTGGTCGCATCACGCTGCAGCCGAAAGCCAACACCGTGGTGCGCTACGACCGGACGGCGTTCGAGCGGATCTTGATTAATTTCCTCGACAATGCGCGCAAATACGCACCCGACACACCCATTATTGTTGCCACATGGATGAATGGTGACATGCTCTATCTCTCGGTCCGAGACCACGGACCCGGTGTTCCTCCGCACCTTGCCGAGGCGATTTTCGCCCCATCCGTGCGCGGGGATCGAGGACCGGAAGGGCACGGGCTTGGCCTGGCGCTATGCCGGCGTCTGGCGCGCAATAACGGCGGCGATGTCATCGTAAAGGATGGCAGCCCTGGCGCGTATTTCGTGGCGTCTTTACGAACCGAACCGGGTTCGGACAGCGCGGGAGAGTAAACCAATGCGCATGTTGATCGCAGAAGACGACGCGACCATGCGGCACGCCATCGCGCAGTTGTTTCAAGCGGAGGGCTTCGAGTGTTTGCTGTCGGCGGACGGTCTCGAGGCATTGAAAGCATTTCGCAAACATCAACCCGATTTCTGCATTATCGATGTCATGATGCCGGGCATCGACGGGTTCGAGTTATGCCGAACCATTCGCGGCGAAAATGACCAAGTACCCGTACTTATGCTCACGGCGCGCCAGGATGAAATTGATCGTGTGGTGGGCTTGGAACTCGGCGCCGATGACTATGTGACGAAACCATTTGGGTCGCGTGAACTCGTGGCGCGTGTCAAGACGATCTTGCGGCGGGCCGCGCATGCACGGTCGGATGGCGTCCTCGAGGCCGCGCGCTTTCGCATCGGCGACCTCGACGTCGATGTTAAGGCGCAGCGCGGCTATCGTGATGGCGAACAAATCGATCTGACGCGCCGCGAAGTGGCAATCCTGCTGACCCTATTTCATCGTTCCGGGCAAGTCGTTTCGCGCGACGATTTATTCGACGAGTGTTGGGGCCGCGATTACATGCCGAACAGCCGTGCCCTCGACCAGTGTGTGATGACGTTGCGCCGAAAGGTCGAGCGAAACCCCCGCAGGCCGGCGATCATTCAAACCGTTCACGGCGCAGGCTACCGCTACGACGGCGACCGATAAGAAGGTCGCGAACCGGCGAAAAATGGACGCCGCCCGCCACGCGTATCGGGCCAGGACGAACGCCTTGCAGGTCCAAATTTCAGGCCTCACCAGCCGCGGCACGGGGCGTGCCCGTTTCAAGGCAATTGTCGTCCGAGACAGCAAAGACACAGCGAACGGCCGTCGCCGCCCCTCCCTCCCGTGACGCGTATCGAGAGGCATCATTGGCCCCATCGGTTCCCGCGTCTTGATCGGCCGTTGCTTCGATATCGGGCGTCTGTTCGGTGGCGTCGTAACTGATCCTGAGAAAATTCTGACAATTTTCTTGATGCAATCTAACCAACGGTTTTCGAGGTCATGGAATGTTGGGGTGCGTTGGTCACGTGTCCGCGCGTGAGATCAAATTTGGCAATCGATGGTGATTTCAATGCCCCATAAACAGTCCGTCTATACCCCTCCTTAGGACATCGAGGCTTTTTTGATCCCGATGTTCTGTCTCGGTCTCCAGGCAGAGCATGGGCCACCGGCGCGACAGGGCCATGTCCGATGAGCTCCCCATTCGCCTCACGGGCATGGCCTTGGAGCGTTCGCCACCGATTTTTTCCCGGATCATGGATGTTTTGTTGACGGGTGAATGGGTCCGAGATGACCGATTCACAAGGACTGAAATTGTAGCCGGGAAAGTTCCAGACTGCGTGGAGGTGGCGGCTTAGCCGGACGCGGTGGAATTGGAGTGGCCGTTTAAAATTATTTGCATGACTAACGTTTCGACATCTTATCGCCTTGGAGACGCAGCCACGGGATACAGGAGGACCTAACGATGAAATCTGAGAAATTGAGAAGGTTGCAAAAGTTTGCCGTGAACGTGATCACGGCCGGTGCGGGCGCGGCTATGCTTGCTGGCTCGGCCTTGGCGGGTAATGTAACCCATGAGCGCCTCGTAAACAGTGAGAATGAGCCGGAAAACTGGATCAATCATCACGGCAATTATGAAGCCCATCGTTTTTCCGGGCTCCGCGAAATCAACAGAGACACTGTGAAAGACCTGAAGGTCGCGTTCACCTATGCCTTGGGCGAATCCCAGGGTGGTGGTGCGGATCCAGTTGTGTTCCCGCTATCCGGACTAGAGGGCACGCCGATCGCCGAAGATGGTTTCCTTTACATCACGACCGGCTGGGGCACCGTGACCAAACTTGACGTGCGCGGTGGCAAGCCGATCACGCTCTGGAAATCCAATCCGGAAGCCGACAAGGACTGGGCGCCGAGTGTAATGTGCTGCGGCATTAACAACCGTGGTGTTGCGCTTCATGGCGACATCGTCGTGGCTCCGGTCATTGACGGCCGCATTCGAGCGCTGAACAGCACCGACGGCAGCCTGATCTGGGAAGCCCAAGTGGCGGATCCCGGCATCGCCGAGACCATCACCGGTGCGCCGTTGATCGTTAAGGACACGGTCGTCACCGGCATGGCCGGCGCCGAGTTTGGTGTCCGTGGTTGGATCGCCGCGCTCGACATCAATACGGGCGAAGAGATCTGGCGCACCCACACGATTCCTGGACCGGGCGAGCCGGGCCACGAAACGTGGAAAGACGATTACGGCGCGTGGAAGACCGGCGGTGGCTCGACTTGGGTGAC
>JANQOH010000383.1 GCA_028289725.1 Alphaproteobacteria bacterium | reverse complement strand
ACTTCATCGCCAATGTTGACCTGTCGCAATACGTCAGCACGGCGCCCGCCGCCGACGTTACCCGGCCGATGAAGGCCGGCGCGACGCCGCCGCCGACGCGTGCCTTTGCTGTGGTTTCCGAGTAGGGGGATCGGCCATGAACCGCAAGATCTTTTCTTCGCTTAAGATTCTGTTGGGCGCCACTGTGCTGACAGCGCTGGGCGCGTGCACCGATCCGTATGATGGCGTCGGCGCCGATCCGATCGCCCAAACCACCGATGTCGACATCGTGGCAAACAGTTACCAGGCGGCGGAACGGCTCATTCGCGGTCTGCAGCAGCCGCTTGACCAGGACAAGCCGGTGCTCGTTGCGACCGTGGTTGACGTCGCCGACATGCGCCAATCGTCCGACCTGGGGCGGATTGTCTCCGAACAAGTCAGCTCTCGGCTCACCCAACTTGGCTACCAGACCAAGGAGATGAAGTTTCGCGGCAGCTTCCTCGTTCGCCAGGGCGGCGGCGAGTTCGTGTTATCGCGCGCACTTCGCGATATCAGCCGGAAGCAGGATGCTCAGGCCGTTGTGGCCGGCGTCTATGCGGTGGCGCACGACGGCGTCTACATCACACTTCGGATGATCCGCGCGCAGGATAGCGCTGTCATCGCGTCGTATGACTACCGCTTGCCGATTGGCCCGGATACCGCAGCCCTGCTGGGGGCGTCGGACAACGTGGTTTACTACTAGTACAGACAAGTTAGGAAGCTCATCAGCGCCGGTTCGATTCTTATGGGGAAGATCTGAGTGATCGGAACGGGGTTTTAGGGGAAAGCGTAGAAAACGGCCGTGGCTAATCTTCGTAACAGCAAATTTCTGGACCGGATCGTGCATGCCGGAGTGTATGCGCGATCACAGAATTTTCGCGCGCGCGGCGCATTCTTTAGCGCGTCGAAGTGTGCCAACGATGTACGCGGAGGCGACGTTGCTTTTCGACGAGGTCCGTCTCGGACGACTGAGTCACGCCGATCCGTCTCGCTGGCATTAAGGGGATGCAGCGAACGTTTGGCCGCTGAGAAGCGAGCTTTGTGTCGGGTGGAATTTTTATCGACCGCCCATAACTTAAACTGGGACTGTGCGGCCTGGGGAACCTTGGTGCGCATGGAACGGCGTCTGAGCATTTACGGCGACGCAGCAGAACACGAAATGCGTATCGCCGCTCAGAGTGGATCGTAGCGCCCCAGGGATTTAGGTAGCGTACCGACTATGCGTGCTCTTGTAATTGGTTTGACGGTTTTGGCACTTATTGCCGCGGGCGGCACCGCCTATTTGGCGCGTGAATTTCTCGCGGCGAACAGTCAGCGGCAAGTGGTTGAATCTGAAGCGCCGCAGGCGCAGCCGGCAACCGTATTGGTGGCGGACGAAAATCTGCCGGCTGGCGCGGCGATCTCCGCCAGCAGCCTGCGCTGGCAACCCTGGCCGGAAGAATCGATCGAGGCCGACTATGTACGGTCGTCGCCCGACGGCTCCAACCGCGCCGATCTTGAGCAGCAATATATCGAGACGATTGCCCGCCGCGGCATCGCGGAAGGAACGCCGATTACTTCCCGTTTGGTCTTCCGTCGGGATGCACCAGGCTTCCTTGCCGGTGCGCTCGAACCCGGCAACCGGGCGGTCGCGGTTCCTGTGACGGTCGTGTCCGGCGCCGCCGGCTTCATTCTGCCCGGCGACCACATCGACATCATGCTGACCCATGACGTTAGTAGTGGGATCGGCGAGGACGGTGATGACGGAGAGGTTCTCATCGCCAACAGCCTGATCCGCTACACCTCGGAAACTATATTGCGGAACCTTCGCGTTCTGGCGGTGGATCAGCGCATGAACGATATGGAAGAGCAGGCGGCGGTGGTCCGCACGGTGACGCTCGAGGTCACGCCCAAACAGGCGGAGATGCTCAATGTTGCCCAGGCAATGGGTGATTTGAGCGTGTCGCTGCGGAGTCTTGCCGTGGACGACGAGTTGGATCTCGCTTACCACGATACGTTCACGACCGATCTCCAGATTAGCCCGACCTTGGCATTCGCGCTTCAGTCGATGACGACGGCGGCGCAAGAAGCGCTGGCTTCCAGGCAGGCGGCGAACGCGCGCAGCGCCCGTCAAGTAGCCGCGACGCCGGCGCCGGTCGGGCCCACGACACGCAGAGCGAACACCCGCGTCAAGATCTATCGCGGCGGTCAAACCACGACGCAGGAGTTCACCACGCGATGAACCGGCGATTGAAGAATCTCGAAGCGGTGCCGCGTATCGCAGCGGTTGTCGCCACGTTCGTGGCGTTCATATCGATCGCTGCGCCGGTGACCGCACAACGTGTCGTGCCGCTGTCGTCCGACGATGCGTCCGATGTCGCGCTCGACGTTGAAGCGGCGCCGACTGCCGAGTCGATGTCGCTGGCGCTGAACAAGGCGAAATTGGTCGTCCTACCGGTCCCGATCCGCGATGTGATCATCGCCAATCCGGGCATTACCGATGTGGTGGTGAAGACGCCGCGTCAAGTGTACCTGGTCGGTCAGGGGACGGGTGAGACAAGTGTGTTCTTCGTCGGTCTCGACAACAATGTGGTCAAGCATCTTGTTGTCGAGGTCGAGGCGAACCTGCAGGAAGCGCGGCAGGCGCTTCGTGAATTGCTTCCCGACGCCGACATCAAGCTGCGCAACACCAATGGCAACGTGATCATGACTGGCGCGGTTCGCTCCGCCCAGGAAGTCGCGGATGCGTTCGCCATCGTTTCGCGCTACGTCGAGTTCGACGACGACTCCGGTGAGGAGCGCGTCATCAACATGTTGCGGATCATGGAAGATCAGCAGGTGATGCTGAAAGTCCGGGTCGGCGAAATTCAACGCAGCACGACCAAGGCATTGGGCTTCAACACCGGCTTTAACCGTGTGTTCGACGGCGGCGACAACGGCATTTCGTTTGATGTTTTGGGCGCGGCCGGCGTGGCGAACTCGATCGCAACTGGCACGGCTTTGATCAACGATTTTGGCCTGAGCTCGACGACGTTTTCGACCTTGGAACGCCGCGGCTTGCTGAAGACTCTCGCGGAACCCGTGTTGACGGCGATCTCCGGCGAAACCGCATCGTTCCTCGCCGGCGGTGAGTTCCCGACGCCGTCCAGCGTCGATACCAATGGCCAGCTATCGTTCGAGTTCCGCCCGTTTGGTGTGGTCTTGGCGTTTGCGCCTGTGGTGATTTCGCGTAACCAGATCAGCCTCGACATCGGCATCGAGGTGAGTGAAGTCACCAACGAAAACAGTATCTCCGTAGGCGGCACGACGATCCCCGGTTTGAACGTCCGTCGGACCGAAAGCACCGTGACTGTACCGAGCGGCGGTAGCCTGATGATCTCTGGGTTGCTGCAGAACAATGAGCTGAACCAGATCGATGGACTGCCGGGACTTATGAACCTGCCTGTGCTCGGCGCGCTGTTCCGCAGTCAGTCCTACCAGCGTGACGAAACGGAGCTGATTGTCATCGTCTCGGCTTACACCGTGCGCAATATCGAATCGCCGACGGCCCTGAGTATGCCAACGGATGGCTTCGTGACAGCCAGTGAGGTCGATATGTATCTCTATGGCCGCCTGCACAAGCGGTATTCGAGCAAAGATAATTTGCGCGATCTACCGTCCGTGTTCGGGCCTTTCGGCTACATCATGAAATAAGGAGTGATCGGATCGTGATTTTACATGCGGCTAATCACTCTCTCCTCAGACGAGGGGTATTCGCGACCTTGGTTGCCATGTCGCTGGCGGCGTGTCAGTCGCCCCAAATGGGTGCGCCGGAATATAGCGACACTTATGCGGTCAAGCCTGTGTTGACGAACTATGTTCTTTCGACGCGTTTCGAGCCTGGGACCGGTCGGCTGGTATTTGAACACGAAGCCAGACTGAAACGTTTCGTGCAGCAGTATCATCGGCGTGGCCGTTCGCACCTGATCATCGCGACGACGCGGGACGCGGCGGGCGACGACGCGCAAATGCATATGGGCCAGTTTAAACGACGACTGATCGAGGCCGGTGTGGATCCGAAGAGTATCCACATTCAGCCGGGCGCAGCGCCGCTCGGCGGCGACAGCAACGTGGTCATGAGTTTTCGCGGCTTCGATGTCGAAGTTCCGGAGTGTGGCGATTGGTCAGGCGGTACCGGATTCAATCCGGGCAATTTGCCGCACACCAATTATGGCTGCTCCTATCAGCGTAACTTTGGCCTGATGCTTTCCGACCCGGGCGAATTGGTGAAATCGCGTGACGCGGATCCGAGCGAACCGAACCGCATTCTCGGTGTCATGGGCGGCTATCGTGCTGGTGAAAGCGCCGAGGCCGAGCTGCCGACGATCGATTAGTTTGACCTGGGCGCGCTGAGTATTGGCGCCGGTGGAAGCCCTGGCAGGTATGGAGGTGAGTCATTCTTAGAATTTCGATTATAGGCTTTGTCCTCAAGGACGAGACCTCTGCCGCGCTTCAGGGTATGCAAGAAGACCGCCGCATGGGGCGGTCGCGCATGGCGGTTCAAACCGGCGGGATTCAGGCTGCGATCAACTATTTGTCCGCGAATGAAACGCCACAGTTGCTCATCGTCGAGGCGACCGAAACGGGGGATGCGTTGTTCGAGCGCATCGAGGCGTTGGCTGAGGTTTGCGATCCGCATAGCAACGTCATGCTCGTGGGTGCTGAGAACGATATCTCGCTTTACCGGCAGCTCAAGGATTTGGGTCTTGCCGAGTATTTCTGCGGCGAGGTGACGACGGAACAGATTATCTCGGCGATTGACAGCGTGTTCGGCGATGAAGGTGAAGTCAGCCAAAGCCGCGTTATCACCTTTATGGGCTCGCGCGGGGGCGTCGGCAGCAGTGTCTTGGCGGCGAACGTCGCGCACGAACTCGGACAGCAGTACAAAGACGACGTGCTGTTAGTCGATTGCGACCTGACCTTCGGCACCGCGGCTCTCACATGCAATGTCGAACCGAAGCAAACACTGGCCGATATTCTTGCCCAACCTGGTCGGCTCGATGACACGTTGATCGATCGCGTGAAGTTCAAGGTCGATGACTTTATGTCGTTGATCCCGTCGCCGGCACAGCTTGCCGGCGACCCGGAAGTCCCGACCGAAACCTTCGAGGCGATGATGCGCATCGCGCGCGGCATGGCATCGTATGTGGTTCTCGACATGCCACATCAGTGGGCGCTCTGGATCCAGGATGCGTTGCTCGAAGCGACGGAACTGGTTCTGGTCACGACGCCGGATCTCGCCGGCATGCGCGATGTGAAGAATCTAAGCGATGCGTGCAAAGCCGGTGGGAACGGTGAAGGCAGCCGCCTTGTGTTGAATAAGGTCGGCATGTCGCGCAAGACCGAGATTTCCGCCAAGGACTTTACCGCACAGCTTGGTCTCACGCCGTCGGTGTCCATCCCATACGACCCGCTACTGTTTGGAACGGCCATGAACAATGGCGAGTTCCTCGCCAAGGCCGGCAAAAGCAGCAAGGTTATGGCGGAGATCAATAAGCTCGCGGAAATCGTGAGCGGCACCGAGCGCTTATCGAAGGCTGAATTGAAGGCACGGGCGAAGCAGGCCAAATCGCGCAAGAAATCTGCTTGGTCCGCGCTGAAGTTCGCCAAGTAGTCGCGCGCTTATGTTTGGCAAGCGCGGATCATCGCCGCCTCAAAAGGCGCCCCCTCAAGCACCGATCGAAACGGCGTTTGAGGACACTTTGGTCGACGACTCGCCGATCGAAGACCCGGTTGTTGCGCCAGAACCAGAAACGCCCGAGACGATTGAGCTCGAGCCGATTCAGCAGACGCCGCGCGAGCGGCAGAGCGCGGCCGAGCACAAGCTTCAAGAAGTCAAGATCAGTGTCTTTAACGATCTGATCGAGGCGGTCGATCTTGCACAGTTAAGCACGCTTTCACCTGACGCGGTTCGCGAGGAAATCAGCGACATCGTCAGTGAAATCATTAGCATGCGCACCCTGGTGTTGAGCGCCCAGGAGCAGCAGCAGGTCATCACGGACATCTGCAATGATGTTCTTGGTCTGGGACCGCTAGAGCCGCTCTTGGCGCGAGACGATATCGCCGACATCATGGTGAACGGCCCCGAGAACGTTTACATCGAGACGAACGGTAAGGTCGAGCTCACCGATGTAAAGTTCCGCGACAATGCGCAGCTAATGAACATTTGCCAGCGCATCGTGAATGCCGTCGGTCGCCGGGTCGACGAAGCGAGTCCGATTTGTGACGCGCGTTTGGCGGACGGTTCTCGTGTGAATGTGATCGCGCCCCCTTTGGCGATCGATGGCACCACGCTGACCATTCGTAAGTTTAAGAAGGACAAGCTGAAACTTCGCGATTTGCTGAATTTCGGCAGTGTCAGCGAGCAATTGTCCGCTGTTTTGCAGATTGCGGCCGCAAGCCGCTGCAACATTTTGATTTCCGGCGGTACTGGTTCCGGTAAGACGACGCTGCTTAATTGCCTTAGCAATTATATTGATCATAACGAACGCGTCGTGACTTGCGAGGACGCGGCGGAGCTGCAGTTGCAGCAGCCACACGTTGTGCGCTTGGAGACCAGGCCCGCCAACCTTGAGGGAGCGGGTGAGGTTACGATGCGTGATCTCGTGAAAAACTGCTTACGTATGCGCCCCGATCGCATCATCGTGGGTGAGGTTCGTGGACCCGAAGCATTCGATCTCTTGCAAGCGATGAACACGGGTCATGACGGCTCGATGGGCACGGTCCATGCGAACAGCCCGCGCGAGGCGCTCTCGAGGATTGAGAGCATGATCGCGATGGGTGGCTTTACGTTGCCGCCGAAGGCGACGCGCGAACAGATTTCGTCGGCATTGAACGTGATTGTGCAGGCTTCTCGGTTGCGCGACGGCTCGCGCAAGGTAACGCACGTCACCGAAGTCGTCGGGATGGAAGGCGACGTGGTCACGCTGCAGGACCTTTACGTTTTCGAATATGAAGGCGAGGGCGCGAAAGGCGAAGTGATCGGCAGTCATAAGCCAACGGGCTTGCGCCCGCAGTTCTGGGACCGCGCGCGGTATTTCGGCCTGGACGCCAAACTCGCCGAAGCGCTGGAAATCTCCAATGCTTGATTTGTCCGGAAACATCGACCCGACACTTGCCATCGCGCTCGCCGGCGCGGCGGCTGTCATGATCTTTGTCATGCTCGCGGCAACGGTGGCTGTCGTCGGGATGCGACCGCGTGCCAAGCTCAAGACCCGCATGGCGAACCTCGGCATTGCGCAAGGACCGGGCGGCGCCAGTACGGCGTCTCGTGCTGCGGCAAGCGGCCGGCACCGACGCGTGCAGGAGCGGCTGAAGGAACTTGAGGCGCAAAGCAAGAAGAAGAGCGGCCGCAACGAGATTCGTATGCAACTCATGCAGGCGGGCCTCGATATCCAAGCCAAGAGCTTCATGATTGTCTCGGCGGTGGTCGGCGCGGTCGCGGCGTTGCTCTATTTGATGACCGGATATCCTTGGTACGGCGCGGCGCCGGTGGCGGTGTTCGCCGCGATCATGTTGCCCAGGCGCGTGATTTTGTTCTTGGCGGGACGCCGCCAGAAGATGTTCACGCAGCATTTCGCGAACGCACTCGATATCATTGTGCGCGGTATCAAATCGGGTCTGCCGGTCGGTGAGTGTCTCGCGATTATCGGGCGGGAATCGCCGGGGCCAGTGGGCGAAGAGTTTCGGATGATGGTGGAAGGCCAAAAAATCGGCCTGACCATGGACGAGATCCTCCGGCGCGGTATCGAGCGGATTCCGACGCCAGAGTACAAGTTCTTTGCGATCGTGCTGACCATCCAGCAGCAGACCGGCGGCAACTTGGCGGATACGCTCGAGAATCTTTCGCGGGTTCTGCGCGAACGCAAAAAGCTGCGCGACAAGATCAAAGCGCTTTCATCCGAGGCGAAAGCGTCCGCCGCGATCATCGGCGCGTTGCCGTTCTTCGTCATGCTCGCGGTGCAGGTGCTGACACCGGACTATCTGGTGCCGCTGTTTACCGAACCGGGTGGGCAAAAAGCCCTCATCGGCGCAGGTCTTTGGATGCTGATGGGCATGCTCATCATGCGCAAAATGATCAACTTCGAGATCTGACGCCATGGGTGATCTATTCGTCGCTGAGAATTTTGTTGTCGTCCTCGCGTTCATCGCGGCGTTCGCGGCAGTGATGGCGATTGCGCTGCCGCTTATGCGGCGCGATCCGCGGCTCGTGCGTATGGAATCGGTCGCCAAACGCCGCGAGGAATTGAGCCGCGAGCAGCGTGCGTCGCTCGGCGGCCAACAACAAGTGCGCTGGCGCCCGCAAGCGCACACCAGCGTGTTCCGCGCGATTCTCAGCCAATTCAAGCTTGAGAGTTTGGCGTCTTCGGCGGGCGTTCGTCAGCGCCTCATCATGGCTGGTTGGCGCAATCAGTCGTCGGTCGTAACCTACGTCTTTGTGCGCTTGGCATCGTCGGTGTTCCTGGCATTCCTGGTGTTGCTTTTGCTGTCCGTGCAGCAGCGCTACGGCATGACCTTGGCGCAACAACTTCTGTATGCGGGCGTGGCCGGCGTGTTCGGCTTCTATTTCCCGCAAATCATCGTGTCGAACATTATTCAGAAGCGCCAAAAGGAAATGAGCAAGGCGTTTCCGGATTCGCTCGATCTCCTGACGATTTGTGTTGAGGCGGGCGCCTCGATCGAAGCGGCCTTCGCGCGGGTCACCGAAGAGGTCGCGGATGCATCGCCCATACTGGCGCAGGAGTTCGGACTGACATCCGCTGAGCTCGCTTTCTTAGGTGATCGCGGGAAGGCTTATTTGAACTTCGCCGAACGCACGGGCTTGCCGTCCGTACGCGCCTTGGCGACCACGCTCATTCAGGCTGAAACCTACGGTACGCCGATCGCTGTCGCGCTGCGCGTCTTGTCACAAGAAAGTCGCGACGAACGCATGAACCGCGCCGAGAAGAAGGCGGCCGCGTTGCCGGCTCAGCTGACGGTTCCGATGATCGTGTTCTTCCTGCCGCCCTTGTTCGTCGTGATCATGGGGCCGGCGGTTATGAGCGTGATGAAAATGTAGCGCCACGGGCAAACGCGGAACGACCCAACCCACACATGTGTCGCACCTTCAAGCGCGACACCGTCTGATTGATTTGGTCGCTCGACGGCCGGGCTATTCGGCGAGCGATTGAAACGTCGATAGATTTTGCGCCGCCAGGTCGGGTGGCAGATCGCCTTCGACCAATTTTTCCGCGCTCTCGGAATCGCCGTTCAGGACGTAGAGCATGGCAAGGTTTTGCCGCGTTTGAACGGTCGACTGTTCGCCGAAGGCAATGGGTTCGAGCAACTGAATGGCCTGTGTCAGTTCGCCGGCTTGGGCCAACGACAGGCTATAATTGTTGATCACGGTCGGATTGTCCGGCGACAGGGACAACGCTTGCCGATACAGCTCCTGTGCTTCCGTGAAGTCCCCCTTATTGTCCCTCAACATCCCCAACATGGCGTACACCTGCCAATCGTCGGGTGTTTCGGCACGAAGTCGGGCGAGTGTGTCGCCCGCATCGGCCGTCAGTGCCGAGGCGAACTGTGCTTTCGCGAGCTCGAGCAATAATGGCGGTTCTTCGCCGTGCGTCTCAATGGCGCGACGCAATGTGCTGATCGCTTCTCTTGGCGCACCGGCGTAGCGTTGATTGCGCGCCTGACCCAGCGGCGGTTCGATGGAATCGGGAACGCGCTCGGCCAAGCGGCCGTAGTGGCCTGCCGCGGCCTCGAATTGCAGGCCTCGCTCCGCGTTCTCAGCCGTTTGCCGCAAGGTGTCCGTAAGTGCATCCTCGTTCGCGGGGAAACCGCTTTCCTCGGGCGCCGAAGATGCGCAGGAGGCGAGCAGCAGCGTCGCAATTAGAACAGCGCCGGCTTTGCGCCATGGCTGATCTTGGCGCCGGTGAGTTTTTGGATTTGCAAATATGTGCATGACCGCTCCGTCTTACACGTCAAACAGTATCGCGAAGGTTAAGCAAACTGAGATGCGCCAAAGGCCCTGACAAATCCTCGTCGGCCGGACAAGGGAACGAATAGGTTTCGATACGGTGTTTTCGTTTTGATCTGGTGTAACGCTGGCTATATGCGCGGCGATTTCAATCTGCCTGTGTCTGGCACCGCCTCATCTGGCCTCGTTACAACGACGCCCCGCCCAACCTCGGTGTTACGCGGTGTGACTAAGTCTTTTCGTGTGAGCCGCCCCAAAGAATCATCACGATCGCGTACAAAATTCGAGCGATCGATTCTCTAAAATCCTAGCACAACTGGTTCGATTTCGGCCTGAAAACTGTAATCGCGCTGTTCGAAAGCGGGCGCCTCGCCGTGACCAAGCGCGAAAGTGACCATGGTCAAACGGCGTGGCGACGTGTGCGGCCATATTGATTTCGGAACCGACCATAGCGCGATATTTGCTGCTTTGCAGGGATCTCGGGAACAAAACCGGCGCATGTCCGTTCGCTAATCAGGCGGTGCGTTCCTATCCACATTGCCTGAACCGCGCGCCCAGTCGGGGAACATTCGCGACAGATTCTAGTCGCCGGCCTTGCGTCCGCCATTTGCAAACGGAGATTTCGGAGCATGAAAGCCGTCTGTGGTGCCGCATTCATGCTCTTCGCCGTTGCGCCACTACCAGTCTGGGCGGAGCAATTGACCGTCGCGCTGGATGGGGCCAGGGTTTTGCAGCTTGAGAAACCCGTGTCGGTGATTGTGGTCGGCAATCCAATCATCGCGGACGTCACTGTCGATAGCCCGACGCGTTTGCGCTTGACCGGGCTCGCACCGGGCAAAACGAACCTGTTGGTTTTCGATCGATCCGGCGAACCAGTGGCGGATTTCAACTTGGAGGTTGTCGGCGCGCGCGCGGTCGTCACCGTGGGGCAGGGACCGCGGACCGGTGAGACAACGCGCATCGAAGGGAAAGAGGCCACGGAGACCGCCCAGAATGACACGAGGCACGGCGGGTAGCGACGCTTCCGCAACGATTTCGAAACCGCACCAAACGTCTGAACAAGGTCGGTGCAAATCGTAAACAAAGCCCGGGTTTCGCGCCTGATTGGCGGCATTAAAATTGATAATAATGCCATTCATCACAGTATTTTAATGCCGTTATCTTATTATTATTCTCAGCATTGACGCTCGCATTGACCAATCTAGATTGATAGATGATGTCGTGGATTCCGCACGGTCGAACCGTGGGCGCTCCGAACGACTGTTTTCCGGAAGGGGACGAAACATGCAGCGATTTTCGCGCGCTTTGAAAACCGCGGTCGTGGCCGGTGTCGCCGGGGCCTTGGCCTCGACCATGGCAATGGCCGAGTCTCTGAACATCCGTCTTGATAAGGCCGAAATCCTGCGCCTCGATATTCCGGCATCCATCGTGATTGTGGGCAATCCGGAAATCGCCGACGTGACGGTCGAAAACCCGAACATGCTTTTCCTCACGGGTCTCGCGGCGGGTGAAACCAATCTGATCGTGCTGGATGACGTTGGTCAGCCGATCATGGAATACGACCTGGTTGTTGTGGCGGAACGCGATCGGCACGTCACCGTGCATCGCAATGTGGAAGTCCTGACGACCTACAGCTGTAAACCGCGCTGTATCGAAGTCGCCAACCCGTCTCAGATTGAACGCCTGCGCCAATTCTCACAGCCTGAAGACGAGGACGACGCGGATGCCGATGCCGCTGATGCCGAAAACGGCGATGATGCGCCTGATGAAGCGGCGGACGCGAGCGCCGACGGACCGGACGACGCCGGTTAAGGAAGGACACTTATGGCGAGGCCTTGATGACGGCCTCCGCCACCTAAGCTCAAATCGCAAGT
>JANQOH010000377.1 GCA_028289725.1 Alphaproteobacteria bacterium | reverse complement strand
GTTCAAGTCGGCACGAATTTATCCATGGCGCGGCTCGCCGGCGAAGCCGAACGATGGCTCGAGAAACCCGTCATCGCCATCAATATCGCGACCTATTGGCATGGCCTCCGCGCCCTCGGAATCAGGGATCAGATCGCCGGATTTGGTCGGTTGCTGGCGGAGCACTGACGCAGCGCGGCCCTTTCGTCCGATGGCTGGGACAACTAAACTCCTTAACAAAATCGACTAAGCAGGGAGTATGCGGCCTAGCCATGAAGAATAATGTTGGCTTGCTGCTCGCCAAGCGCGCGCATTTGACGCCCGATCTCGAGGCCTTGGTGGATACGGCTTCCGGTCAACGCCTGAGCTGTCACTCGCTCAACGCACGGTGCAATCGCACGGCTCATGCTCTCGCCGCCAGGGGCATTTCCAAAGGCGACCGGGTCGCATTGCTCACGCTCAATTGCCCGGAATTTGTGGAGAGCTTTTTCGCGCTGGCGAAACTCGGCGCGGTCGTGGTGCCTCTCAATGTGCGATTGGTTGCCGATGAACTTGCGTACATCTTGAAGGATTCCGGCGCGCGAACGCTGATCTATGGCGAGGAATTTCGTCAGACGGTCGCGGACCTGCACAGTCGCAGCGCCGACGGCACAGCCGTTACCGACTGGATCCAGGTTGAGAGCATCGACGGCGACCGGGACCCTTTCGCTGCGAGCTACCACGAACTCCAGGCCGCGGGAGACGAGACCGAGCCGCCAATCGCCGCGGATGAGCAGGACCTGCTCTATATTATGTACACCTCCGGCACGACGGGTCTGCCCAAAGGCGTCGTCCATACGCATGACACGGCCGTGTGGGCATCACTGAGCATCGGCTTGACCGCCGAAATGCGCTTCAAGGACCGCTACCTACTCGCCCTGCCCGCCTACCATGTCGGTGCATTGACCCCGTTGACCTCGAACGTCCACCTTGGCGTCACCACGGTCATCATGCGGAGCTTCGACCCGCAACGCGCCTGGGAATTGATCGAGGAAGAGGCGATCACGGTCATGCTTGCCGTGCCGGCGATGTTGAATTTTATGTATCAAGTCCCCGACAAGGATCGCGTCAGACGGGATCAACTTCGTTGGATCATGAGCGGCGGCGCCCCAGTCCCCGTGACCATTATGGACGCCTATGGCGAAATGGGAATCGAAATCCATGAAGTCTATGGGCTGACCGAATGCTGCGGGCCCGGCTGCCTCATCGGCCCTGACGACGCCAAGACCCGGCGCGGGTCAACCGGCAAACCGTTTTTTCATACTGAAGCTCGGGTCGTTGATGAGCATGGCAACGATGTTCCGCCAGATGTGCCCGGCGAAGTGATCCTAAGGGGCAAACACATCATGAAGGAATATTGGAACCAACCCGAGGCCACAGCGGAAACCATTCGCGACGGCTGGCTGCATACCGGCGACATGGCGACGATGGACGTAGATGGATTCATCTACATCAAGGATCGGCTCAAAGACATGCTCATTTCGGGCGGCGAGAACGTCTATCCGGCCGAGATCGAAAACGTCATATTGTCGCACGACAAGGTGCGCGAAGTCGCGGTTGTCGGACAGCCGAGCGCGCGCTGGGGCGAGGCTGCACTCGCGATCGTTGTCCGCGCCGACGAAAGCGTTTGCGACGACGACATTTTGGCCCATTGCGTGGGAAAATTGGCGCGCTTCAAGCTTCCCAAGGCCGTCGAGTTCATCGATCAGATACCGCGCAATCCGACCGGGAAAGTTCTGAAGCAGCAGCTGCGTGAGCGTTTTCCGGGCCCCGCGCCGGAATGACAGGTTGGGCGCATCGCATCGATCTGCGGTAAGCTGGCCTGCGATCGAAGGGAGACGACCATGACAAGAACGATCTTGGGGCTATTGAGCTTGTTTGCGGTGGTGATTGCCGGCGCCGGTGTGCCCGCGACCGCAGCGGACGCATGTGCGTTTGGCAATCCTGACGAGGCGCGCGCCATGGCTGAACGCGCGGCATCACATCTCGAGGATGTTGGGCCCAATCAAGCATTCCGTGCCTTTATGGACCCGGACGGCGCGTTCATCGACCGTGACCTCTATGTTTTCGTCATCAACTTTCAGGGTGTCTTGGTCGCAAGCGGCGCGTTTCCAAATTCGATCGGCGCGATCATCGCAAATGCTCGCGACCGGAATGGCCGTCCATTCGTCCGCGAGATGATGAAACTCGCGCGCGAACAGGACCAGGGCTGGGTAGAGTATGACATGGTCCATCCCTGTACCGGCGAAATGACGCCGAAGATTAGCTACGTCAAACGCGTCGGACCGGTAATCATCGGCGTCGGCGCCTTCGGCACGATCGGTACCTAGTCGGCGCAGATTTGCCACACCCGAAACCGCGCTAGCGTGTTGGCTTCCTCCATGCGCGAGCAGGAAGCAGACCTTGTGGTCGTCGGGGCGGGGGCGGCGGGGATGACAGCGGCGCTCACGGCCTCACTTTTGGGCATGCGCGCCCTGGTGCTGGAAAAAGCGCCGGTGATCGGCGGGACGACCGCGCTTTCGGCCGGTTCGGTTTGGATCCCCAATTCCATACACGCGCGGCCCGGCGCGGACAGTCTCGAGAAGGCGCGAAGCTATCTGCAAGCGACCGTCGGTAACCGGCTCAGACCCGAGCTATGCGAGGCGTTTTTGCACCATGGTCCGGCCATGGTGAAATTTCTCGCTGCATCCTCGGCCGTGCAATTCCGGGCTTATCCGAAACACCCGGACTATTTGGCGGACGCCGAAGGCGCGACACTCTCCGGCCGCGCCTTGGAAGCATTGCCGTTTGACGGTCGCGTCCTTGGCGCGGACTTCCGCCGCTTGCGCGACCCCCTTGCGGAATTCACCTTGTTTGGCGGCATGATGGTCAATCGCGAAGACATCGGTCATCTGTTGAACGCGGGACGCTCCGTCGCCGCGCTCGGCCGAACACTTCGCCTATTGACGCGCTACGGTATGGACCGTGTGCAGCATCATCGGGGCACGCGCTTGGTCATGGGCAATGCCTTGGCCGGCCGTTTATACGCCTCTCTCCGCGCGCGCGCCGTCCCGGTGCAAACGAATGTCGCTGTTTGTGGTCTGATTGAACGGGACAACCGCGTTGTCGGCGTTGAGAAACAGGACAGCGACGGCACTAGCCAAGTTTTCGCACGTCACGCCGTCGTTCTCGCCAGCGGCGGATTTTCGCGCAATCCTAAGCTCCGCGCACGCCTATTGCCCAAGCCGACACCACGGCATTCTCCTGTCGCGGAATCCACTACGGGCGACGGCGTAACATATGGCTTGGCGGCGGGCGGGAAACTGGGCACAGGGCACGCCGATAGCAGCTTTTGGAGCCCGGTCTCCGTGCGGGAAAGGCGAAACGGATCCACGGCCGTTTTTCCGCATTTCGTCCTCGACCGCGGCAAACCGGGATTGATCGCGGTCGGCAGGAACGGTCGGCGTTTCGTTAGTGAGGCAACGGACTATCACAGATTTGCTCAGGCAATGATAGCGAACGGGAACGACGGTACCATTCCGTGTTTCTTGATCTGCGACCATCGATTTATCCGCAAATATGGCCTCGGCATTGTGCGACCCGGCGCCTCGAATCTTTCACGTGCTTTGTCGGATGGCTACGTCGTGCGCGGTGAGACAATTCGCGGCCTGGCCACGGCGCTCGAAATCGACGCGGATAAGCTGTCAGATCAAGTCGAAGCGCAAAACCAATACGCCGCGACGGGCATCGACACCGATTTCGCGAAAGGTGGAAATGAATATGAGCGGCATCTCGGTGACCCAACGCACGGGCCCAATCCGTGCCTCGGCCCGATCGATAGCCCGCCCTTCTACGGCTTAGCGGTTTATCCTGGCGATATCGGTGCAAGCATTGGTTTGGTAACCGACGAGCACGCACAAGTGCTCTCGCAGGATGGACAGCCGATATCGGGCCTTTACGCTTGCGGTAACGATATGGATTCCGTTATGGCCGGTGTTTATCCGGGCCCAGGCATCACTCTGGGCCCTGCAATGACGTTCGGTTACATCGCTGCGCAACACGCGGCACAGCAAAGGCCGATTGATGTCAATGAACGCATTTGAAGATGAACGGACCATTCGATGTGCCAATTCCGATATCATCCGTACCTGAAATTCCATGAGTAGATTTTTTGCATTGATCGCAATCTTGGCGATCGGCCTTACTTATTCGGCGCTGGCATCTGCCAACGAACCGACGCCGATGGACGCGCCTCTGGCGGCCGGCGATATAACCGTGATTGCGAGCCCAATACCGGTCGCGGATGGTCAATCGCCCGAAAAAGTGGCGCTTATGCACTACCGGCTCTACTTACCGGCCGACTATGACGATAACGGCAATCGCAAATATCCCGTCATGTTCATTGCCGCGCCGGGTGGAAATGCGCGAATGGGCGAGATGCAGAACATTTTGGTCCGCGAACGCTGGATCGTCGCGATGCTTTTCGAATCGCGGAATGGATCCAGTGATTGGCTGCCTAATTTTATGGCCGCCTATGACGATTTGGTCCAACGCGTGCGCTCGATCGAATCCATGCACTTTTGCACGGGCTTCTCCGGCGCCGCGAAAGTCTGCAGTGTCTATCCGGGCATTCGCCCCGGTTTCCGCGGCATGATCTTGCAAGGCGCGGGACCTTGGGGCGTGCGCGCCTTCACGGAACCCGGGAACGAGGACCTCCTCGTTTACGGCACGTTCGGGACCTTGGACGGAAATTTTCATCACGCGCGCCGCATACGCCTGAGCTTACCGCCCTATATCCGCCGATTGGTGACGATTTGGGATGGCGGCCACGCCTGGGCGCCTGCCCACGTGTTCGAATCCGCGTTGCGATGGCTCGAGCATGCGGCGCTGACCAGCGCGCCTTATGCGCCCGAATTAGACGATGCCTATCAATGGTTCGCGGAAAATCGTCTATCCGACGTCACGGAGGCGGAGTCTGACATCGCACGATTTGCGGCGCTCGAAGACATTCGCGGGCTGCCGCCGGAATGGCGGAACGCCGCGGATTCATCCTTGGTCCAGCGCGTTGACGCCGCCTTCGCCAATGCCGCCGCGCCCACGGGCGACGAGCGCGCGGCCTACGAAGCCTTTCGCGCCGCATTACGGGACGACGAAGCCGATCACGGGCGAAATTCGGCGAAGATCGCAGAAACCTACGAGAGCATCGCGGACCAATTCCCCGACACGATGTACGGCCTTATCGCGCGGGACCGTGGCCAAGCCGTCTATTGGGAGACAGGCCAGTACCCATGACGGCTTCACCGGATGGACACATCCTGATCGCTGGAGGCGGGATTGGCGGCCTGTCTCTGGCGCTCGGATTGGCACGCAAGGGCTTCCGATCGACCGTATTGGAGCAGGCGGCTAAACTTGGAGAGATCGGCGCCGGCATTCAGCTCGGGCCAAACGCCTTTCACTCTTTTGATTATCTTGGCGTCGGCGATCAGGCGCGGTCGATGGCGGTGTATATCGACTCGCTGCGCCTAATGGACGCGCTCACGGCTGAGGAAATCGCGAACATCCCCTTGGACGAGCCGTTCCGACGGCGCTTCGGCAACCCCTATGCCGTCGTTCACCGCGGCGACCTGCACGGCGTACTCCTGTCGGCCTGCCGGGACTCCGATCTCATCGCGCTGAACGTGGCATCCCAGGTGACCCGTTACGAACAAGATGGCGATGCCGTGACCGCGCGGCTGGCGTCCGGCGAAAATGTCATTGGATCCGCTTTGGTCGGCGCCGATGGCCTTTGGTCGGCAGTTCGGGACCAGTTGATTGGCGACGGCGCGCCGCGCGTATCGGGTCACACGACCTTTCGCTCCGTGATTCCGACTGAGAAAATGCCCGAAGACCTCAGGTGGAATGCGGCGACGCTATGGGCTGGACCGAGATGCCATATCGTTCACTACCCGCTCTCGGGCTGGAAACTGTTTAATCTCGTCGTCACCTATCACAACGACGCACCGAAACCGGTAGCTGGCCAACCAGTTGCAAAAGACGAAGTTCGGCTCGGCTTCGAGCACGTGCACGAACGCGCGCGTCAAATTATCGATCATGGCGAGGATTGGAAGCTGTGGGTACTTTGCGACCGCGAGCCTGTCGAAAATTGGGTGGAAGGTCGGGTGACGCTGCTCGGCGATGCCGCACATCCGATGATGCAGTATTACGCCCAGGGCGCCTGTATGGCAATGGAGGACGCCGTGTGCCTATCGCACATGATGGCGCAGTACGATGGTGCGGTCCAAGAAGCCTTCGCAGCCTATCAGGCCCAGCGCATTGTACGTACCGCGCGCGTACAGCTTGGCTCGCGGGCGATCGGCGATCACATCTACCACCCCGACGGCGCTCATGCGCAGGTTCGAAACGCGATCATGAAAGCGATGACCGCTGAAGACTATTATGACCGGCTTGATTGGCTCTATGGCGGCACCGGCATGGCCGGTTAAGACGTCTAAGTGTCTCGCCACGGCAATTGTGCCGCGAATGCAACGAGACAGGGTCTAGTCGTAGCCGAACAGCCAGCGCGTTGTCCCCGTATGAATATTGCGCACGGTGTGAACGGCACCGCGCGGAATAAAGACTTCGTCGCCGGGATCAGCCGTCACCACGTCATCGCCAACTGTCAATTCGAGGCGGCCTTCCACGACCGTAACGACCTCATTCGTGTCATGAACGAAATCGCGCCAGGTTTGGCCGGGCGGATCGGTGAAGGGATGACAATCGTAGCCACGTGCGGACCAATCAGACCGAACATCCGTTGTTGCTACCGGCGCCGAAAACCTGCCGCGTGTCACCAGTTCCGCGGACATCTCTCTAACCCGCGTCCTTCAAGAGTTCGACGCGAACGGGCTCGCCATCCCGGACCACAGCCAAATTGCGCACATCTTCCCGGACATGACCCCAAATATTGGTCGGCGCCGCCAGCCTGATCTCATCACCGCGGGAAATCGGCGTTCGCCCGAACCCGATCGCGATCGAGTTACCTTCCACCCAAAAAGCGAGCTCGCCCGCCTCAACGACTGCGCGCGCATCGGCCTCCCGATCGACCTGAACCGGGGTCGAGAAATAGACCTCCTCACCCCAGGTACTGGCGTGCGACTCGAAGGGCAGCGCGTCGCAAATTGCCTGAGCGGTCGGTGTATCGCGAAGATCCGCCGTTAACTCTACCGCGCCGATCGTCATTTTGACACGCGCTGTCATGTTGCCGGCCCCCCGCGCACCTTGTTCATCAGCTCCTCAAGCGTTAACGGCACCTCGACCACGTCGCTCAGCGCGCTATCGACTTCGGCGCTGGTCAGCGTCCAGTTATCGTCCCGAACGCCCACGACAAAATTGAGCAAAAATTTCTCGTGATGCAGCAGTGCGTCCGCCGCGTCGCTGAAATGCTCCGCGAGGATTGCCAGCGCGAGTTGGCGCGGCGCACCGCCGTCATACCCCCATTCAAATCCGTTTGCGGAATAATTCCGGAGGTCGATACGGGCGCCGAGTGGCTCGCCGTTGACCGTGACCTCACATCCGCTCGACGTCCGTTCCCCGCGATAAATCTTCATGTCAATTGCCGCCGCGAATTCCGTGAAATTTCCACGCCCCAGTCGCACGTTTTCGAGCACGACAAAGTCTAGCACCCTAACCCCGCGCCACGACACGAAATTGGGCTGCATCAAAAACGAATTGTGTGACGGCGGTTACAAACCGAAATGAGGAGAAACCCTATCTAAAGTGGGACATGGGGTGCTGTGCGCCCTGAAAATTGGATCACTCGCGCGCTGAATGGGCGATAGGCGGTTGCCTTTCAGCGATTGGGTTTGAAGGGGATTCTAATGCTTGGACTCGGTTTTTCTGGGCAAAAACAAGGCCTTGGTGAAGAGGCCCACCAATCCGGTGAGGCGGCCACGGACACGCGTTCGGCCACCACACTGCCGGAGAGCGGTGGCGACGTGGCGACGTCCCGCGCCGCGAGCTCGGGCTTCGGTGGACGATCGAAACCAGTCGCGGATTTAGGCTTGGACGGGCCTGATCTCGGCACGGCTGATATCAACGCGGCGCAGGATACCGGCGCCACCGGACACATGCAGGTGATCGTGTTCACCTCGCAGAAGGGTGGCTCGGGTAAGACCACGCTTTGCGGGCAACTGGCCGTCGCCGCGGAATTGGCCGGAGCCGGCCCGATCGCGCTCATCGACTGCGACCCGCAAGGCAGCTTGTCTGACTGGTGGAACTCGCGCGCGCAATCCACGCCGATGTTCGTGCGGACTTCCGTTGATCGACTGGGCGAGGATTTGGCCCAGCTCAGACAACAGGGCATTAGCCTGGTCTTCGTGGACACGCCGCCGTCGGTGACCGATACCATCCGCGATATCGTTTCGCATGCGGATATGGTGGTCATCCCGACTCGACCGAGCCCGCACGATTTGCGCGCGGTCGGCGCGACGCTCGATATCGTCGATTCCAACGGCAAACCGTTGGTGTTCGCCGTCAATGGCGCAACCAAGCGCGCCAAGATCACAAGCGATACCGCGGTCGCCTTGTCGCAACATGGTACGGTCGCCCCCGTGACCGTCCATCATCGAAACGATTTCGCGACGAGCATGATCAAGGGCGGCGCGGTGATGGAGACCAACCCGACGTCCAAATCGTCGCAGGAAATCATCGAACTTTGGCAATACCTCTCTTCGCGTATCCGCAAGGTTGAGCGCCGCAAAACGCAGCGGCCAACCGACAGCGCCGCAGCGCCTCAGTCGTCGGCACGCGCCAAGAAGTTCGGCACCGCCGAACCACGGGCGGCGGGCGGCTTTGGCCGTCGGCCCGGCGACTAACGCGCGGCCATAAGCGGACTCTGGGACACGCGAATCTGGGAAACGAAGGTCAATTCACATGCACGATCGCAACACGCAAGTAATGGACAGAGGCTTGTTCGCCGACAAGGGGAAGGCGGCGCCCACGCGCGACTTCGTGCCGCGGCTCAAAACGGAAGAGCCCGCGCAAATCGAGCCCGCGACGCAGCTGGTTGAGCCGGTGCCGGACGCGAAACCGCTCCCGCACGCGGATGGTGCGCTTGGCGGACTCATCCGCCGGACCACCGAGCCACAGCAGACCTTCTCTCCGAAGGAAAAAGAGCGAATGGTTGAGGCGCGGGTCGCCGAGCGCGAGGCTCAGGAAATTACCCGTAGCGCCTCGGAGCATATCGATAACGGCATGCTCTACGAGAGCCTGAAACTCGGGCTGCCGCTGCCAAAATTGGGCAAGGCGCTCACCAATTCGTCGACCATTGACGACGAGACGAAAAGCTTCGAGGAGGCTGCGCTTGAACGCCTGGCGCGCCCTACGACGCGTGAGCCGGGTGGCTTCGCCGCGTCGGCTCGCGCAGACAAGGCGGCGTCGGCACCGAAGCAGGCTCGTAAGTCTGGCTCGGGATCTGGCGGCCGGCGTCAATTGACCGCGCGGCTGTCGAACGAAGATTTCGAACGCTTCAAGAACTACGCCGATACCAGCGGCCGAACCTACCAAGACATCCTGTCGTCGGCGACGAGCTACTATCTGGACCAGGTCGAGGGCGAGTTGATGCCGTCGGGGCAAACGGTCGAGACGGACCACGCCGAACCGACCGACGAAGCGGCGCCGGACGCGACCAAATCAATCCAAAGCTGGTTTGGCGGCAACTAGCCACAAGCCAGAAAATTGGTAACGTGATAACCGCCCGCACAATGTGCGGGCGGGTTTTTTACTGGGGCAACGAGAGGCACCGTTAGTGATCGCTTGCAGCCTGCAAGCGGCGCCCGCGCCGCCATTCCCAAGGTTCGACGAACGTAAAGCCCCACAAACCGCGTCGCGCCTGCTGCGCAGAATCAGCGACAGACCGGTACCGCTCCGGAATTTTTGCGCCCAAGGACGCCAGCGCCCATCCGGTGTGCAACATACCTTCGGACAGATCGTAGCCGCCCGCGCGACAAACCGTGACCATCGGCCAGCCGGCTCTCTGTGCCACGCCTTCCAAGTCGCAAACAACCTCGGCTGCAGCGGTCAGATCCAATAACTGGGTACGGGCAATCATGCCGCAATCAACCACCACGTCGCCTCGGCGACACTCTTGACCAAATTCCGGCGCGTCAATGCCGGCCAAATCGATCACCTGTCCGTCGAGTTCGACCGTGTCGCCGTCCAAAACGACAAACCGGCTTGTATCCTCGGCATAAGCCCGTGGGAACAGCATAGTAAAGGCGATGCAGGCGCCGATCAGGCACCAGTACGATTTCGCGTTCATGAGAGCAACTTACCACGCTGGCCGGGCTCCGTCAGACCGGCCGCGGTCCGCCAGCCGTGTCCGGCCGCCCAAGCTGAAAGCGCCGCAGCCTCGCGGCGACCGGCAACCGCGTCAACAACCGCTTCACCGAGAAGCGGACCGAACTTGAAGCCATGACCCGAGAACCCGGCCATCGCCCATGCCTTGCCGATCGGTTCGACGATAAACCGCTGCTCCGGGGCCATCGTGTAGAAACAGGTCTTGGATTCGGCGACATGATACACGTCGAGGTCTCGGATCAACGGACGCGCAAAATCGATCAGTGCCCGTGTTTCTGCCTCGGACACGGTACGATCGCGATCCGGATCTCCGGTCATGGAAAATGTGTGGTCACCGATTTTGGGGCCCGCGCCCAGCGTTGGCGGCACCACGTAAGCGCCGCCATCGTCATTGATATCGAGCAACATCGGGGCGCTCTGCCACGCCTCCGCGATCGGTGCCGGCGGGTCGAGATAGGCGACGACCTGACGGGACGGCGTGAGACGGTTTGAGAACTCCGGCAACAACCGCCCCGTCCAAGAGCCCGCGGCGACAATGACCGCGTCAGCGCCGATCACATCGCCATCCGACAATGTCACGGCTCCTTTTTGCGCATCGATTTTGTCGACCGGGCGTTCTGCCTCGAGGACCCCGCCGTGACGAACGACATACTGCGCCAACGCCTCGACGATGTTTCCGGCCTGAAGCACACCGCCTTGCGGAACGAAATAGGCGCCTTTGCATCCTATGTCGTTGACGTAGGGGAACCGGTCGGCGATATCCGGCCCTGCCAATTTGTCGTGCGCGACCCCCGCCGTCGCCATCGCCGTCACCGAATCTGAAACCCAGGTTCCCGCGCTCCGGTCGATTATCAATGTGCCGGTTTCGACATAATGACGGGCGCCGACATCATCCCATAAGCGCTGCCAAGCATCGTAGGCATCGCCAACCATCCGCATATAGCCGGTCATGGCGCCATAGGGCCAACGGATCAAGCGAGAGCGATCGACCGAGGACGCTTGTGTGTTCGGCACCGGGCTTTGATCATAGACTGTGACCTGATGACCATCGCGCAGAGCAGCGCGCGCAACGCTTAAACCCATCACCCCCGCGCCAACCACGACAAGTTTCATTCGGTGCTCCCGCGTCCGCCGGTCCCAGCTGACGCATCCTGTCCAGCAATCCATCGCGCGGCAAGTCGATCAGTACGCTTGCGTTGATGTCATAGCGCTGAAAAACTGGCTCTCACGCAGAAACATAGATGAAAACGGCCGATGAAGGCATTTCAACCGAGACTTGATCAGGCGATCAAACGGGCGGGCGGCGAAGCGGACTTGGAGGCGCTTCTGACCAAACCAGCGACGGCCCGCCAGTTGAAGGCGGTCAAAGACGACCGGTACCTTTCGACCATGAGTCAACGCGTGTTTTCGGCGGGTCTCAAACACTCCATGGTCGAGGCGAAATGGCCCGCGTTTGAGGAAGCCTTCCATGCCTTCGACCCACGTCGTGTCGCGAACATGACAGAGGACGAGATGGAAGCACTCATGCAAGATCGGCGACTGATCCGGCATTGGCCAAAGATCAGTTCGGTCCCGGCGAACGCCAACGCGATGCTTTCGGTCGCCGATGAAGCCGGCAGTTTTGGCGCGTGGATCGCGGACTGGCCGAGTTCGGATATTGTGGGCCTATGGGCGGAACTGAAAAAGCGATTCAAACAACTGGGCGGCATGTCCGGACCGTATTTTTTGCGCTGGGTCGGCAAGGACACGTTCATGATCACGCCCGATGTTGCTAAAGGCCTCGTTGCCATGGGTGTCGTCGACAAAAAGCCCACGGGCAAACGCGACTTGGCGCAGACGCAAGAGGCTTTTAACAGTTGGGCCGCGGAAACGGGTCGTCCGCTCTGTCAACTCAGCCGCATTCTCGCTTTGTCTGTCGGTTGACCATCGCACGCGAAACAGATCATTCGAATTGAACAGTTCGGCATCGGGAGGGAATTGCCATGCAAACAAAGGCAGCTGTCGCGCATAAGGCGGGCGAACCGCTGACCATCGAGACCGTGGAGCTCGAGGGGCCTAAGGCAGGCGAATGCTTGGTCGAGATCAAGGCGACAGGCATCTGCCACACGGACGAATTCACATTGTCCGGCGCGGATCCTGAAGGGCTGTTTCCCGCGATCCTGGGGCATGAAGGCGCGGGTGTGGTGGTCGATGTCGGCCCCGACGTAAGCAGCCTAAAAAAGGGCGACCACGTCATTCCGCTTTACACGCCGGAGTGTCGGCAATGTGAATATTGCCTATCCGGCAAAACAAACCTTTGCCAGGCTATTCGTGTCACGCAAGGGCAAGGCCTAATGCCGGATGGCACAAGCCGGTTTAGTTTAGGCGGCGATAAAGTTTTCCACTACATGGGAACATCGACCTTCTCGAACTACACCGTCGTGCCCGAAATCGCCCTCGCCAAAATTCGCGAAGACGCGCCGTTCGACAAGGTTTGCTACATCGGCTGCGGCGTGACCACGGGCATCGGTGCGGTAACCAACACGGCCAAGGTAGAGGCCGGCGCGAATTGCGTCGTGTTCGGTTTGGGCGGGATCGGGCTCAATGTGATTCAAGGCCTGCGCATGGTCGGCGCGGATATGATTGTCGGCGTCGACACCAATCCAAAGAAGAAGGCGTTGGGTGAAAAATTTGGCATGACGCATTTCGTCAATCCGTCCGAAGCCGGCAACGACCTCGTTGGCCATTTGGTGGATTTGACGAAAGGCGGCGCCGATTATTCCTTCGAATGCATCGGCAATGTCGATGTTATGCGGACGGCGCTAGAATGCGCTCACAAAGGCTGGGGCGAGTCGGTGATTATTGGCGTCGCGGGCGCCGGACAGGAAATTTCAACGCGGCCCTTCCAATTGGTTACCGGCCGCGTTTGGCGCGGCACGGCCTTTGGCGGTGCGAAAGGCCGCACGCAAGTGCCTCAAATCGTCGACTGGTACATGGATGGCAAGATTAACATCGATGACTTGATCACCCATACAATGCCGCTCGACGATATCAATAAGGCATTCGATTTGATGCATGCTGGCGAATCCATCCGCAGCGTGGTTATCTATTAGCGGCACAACGAGAATTTGAGACGGGTGGACCGAGTCCTCGCTGCGACACAGTCTGCCCGTCCGATTTTCTTTGATGTGAGTTAGAACCTTTTCGACTGGCTCCTCGACTTATCCAGCAAGCCCGCGACATGTGCGGGTTCTGTGAAATCAAAGAGGAGTCTCGATCATGACTTTCGATTCAATTCGCAACGCCACCTTGGCGCTCTGCGCGACCGGCCTATTGGTTTCAACTTGGCCCATCGACGACACCCGCGCGCAGACGGCACCGACCAGCGCTAGTCGTCCAGCACCGACGGCCCTTCCCGGGGATTTTTCGGCGCGGCCCCTGCCGCCGCCTCCGCCACGGTTCGATATCCTGGCGGCTTTTCCGGACGATCCGACGGAAAGCAAGAAATGCACGACCATCGCGAGCTGCGATGATCTCATTGCCCAATGCTATGCCGATGCTGACAAGCCGGGCGATTGGGCGTGCCACGAAGAAAACAGCGAAGGGCAATGTACGACGGGCACGTGCATCGAGCCGTAATCGAATTTCGCTGAACTGATGGGCGGGGTAAGGCGCTGTCCAACCAACTCATGGGCGGCGCCCATCTTTTCCCCGCACGGCAAGAATCTAGATTGGGCGTGACCTGGGTGCGGCCGAACCAACACCATTCGCCAGGAGCAGAAACGCCATGAACGAGGCCGCGCCCGCAACGGCAATTCCGAGCAGCATTGGCATCGGTCCGACGTGTGGAAACAGACTGAGGGCCCAAGCGCACAAGGCGGAAAAAGTCATTTGTGCGAAGCCGAGCATCGCTGAGGCCGCGCCCGCGCGCTCGGGAAACGGCGCGATCGCGCCCGCGATGCCGTTCGGCATAATGAGACCAAAGCCGATCATGTAACAGACCATCGGCGCGACAATCGCGAAGGCGGTGTCGTAGCCGAACCACCCGAGGGCCAACGCCACCAAGCCGGAAACGGCACAAACTCCGGCGCCGGTCCGCACCATTAAAATCGGTGCGAAATGCCGACTCAGGCGAGCACTGAGCATGTTGCCGGCCATATATCCGCAAGCAACGATACCGAACCCGATGCCATAGGCCGACGGGCTGAGGCCCAAATGGTCGATCATCACGAAGGAGGACTCGGAGATGAACAGAAACAGCCCGACGAAAGCGCACGCCACACCGGTGATGAAACCAACATAGGTTCGGTTGCGGAACAGGATTACGTAACCACGGGCCAAACCCCAGACCCCGCCGGCTTGTGGTCCGCGGTATCGATTGGTTTCGCCGAGCCGAAACGCAACCGCGAGAACAAGCACAGCGCCCAATCCGGCAAGCAGGAAGAAACCCGACCGCCACCCAAATGCTTCTTCGAGATAGCCGCCCGCAAGCGGGCCGAGAACTGGACCGAGCGCCATCGCCGCGCCGACCCAAGCCATCACACGCACGGCGCGCGGGCCCTCGAACAAGTCGCGCACGATGGCGCGGCCGACGACAGTGGCGCTGCACGCGCCGAATGCCTGGACCACACGCCAAGCAATGAGCGCTTCGATCGATGTTGCGAACGCGCATGCGAGGCCGGCGCCAACGTAAAGTGTCAAGCCACTCAGCAGGACGGGACGACGACCGAACCGGTCGGACAAAGGTCCGTGCACGAGTTGCGCCGCGCCAAACGCAAACAAATAGAGACTGAGCGTCAGTTGCACTTTTGCCGCGTCGGTCGCAAAGGCGCGCGCCATATTAGGCAAGGATGGCAGATAGAGATCGGTGGTCAGCGGTCCCACGGAAACCAACGCCGTGATTAAGACAACCACGGCGCCTGAGCCCTTAGTACTTCCGCTTGCAGGGTCCTCGATACCTTGACGCGGCTGTTCGACTCTCCGCACTTGGTTAGCCTGCTAGCCTATGACGAAAAGGGATCGGCGCGTCTCGAGCACAGGACCTTGACACGACGCACCTATTCGGATGAGTCACATGAACCGCGCTGAGGCGCTGCCGAGTTGATCGAGTTCGATTTCAATCAAATCGCCTTGATCGACCCACTTGGTTTCCACGACGCTGCCGAGCAAGACGAACTCGCCGGCACGAAGCGGTTGGTCGCGCGCCACGCGCAGGCTCGCGAGCCAGGCCAAGGCTTCGAACGGATGGCCCATAATGTCGCCCCCGATGCCGCGGCCGACCTCCGCTCCATTGATCTTCATGCGTCCACCGAGCGTCGAAAGGTCGAGCGACTGCCACGACTTCACCGGCGGGCCGAGCACGCATCCCGCATCAAAAAAGTCATCGGCCACCAACGTAGGCGCGTCGAAGGTCGTGTAGTCGTTGTAGCGGTCGTCAACGACTTCGATTGCCGCCATGACCGCGTCAACCGCCGGCGCCACCGTCTCGCGACGGTATGGCCCTTCCGCCAAGTCCTGCGACAACCGCACGGCGATTTCGCACTCGACCCCCACATGCCGAAACGTCGCATGTGAAAATTGGCCGTCGACTTGGTGCGCGGTCGCGTCAAAGACGCCCCCCGCGCAAGGCGTGGTGATGTTGAGGAACGCTTGCATAACCGGCGTCGTGCAACCGATTTTGTGACCCACCACGCGCCCGTGGCCAGCCTCTTCCAACACTTGGTGCACAGCGTTTTGCAGGTCGTAGGCCGCCGCCAAATCCGCCGGCCGCAACGTGGGCGGCAAGTGATCGATCACCACGCCCTCCAGCCGGCCTGCCGCCAACAGACGCGCCGCCTGCGACATAGTCTCAGACCATGTCATGCCAACAGTTCGCCGCGCCACACAGTGACGGCTTGGCCCGCGATGCGCACGCGGTCACCGGCATTGGTGACCTTGAGGTGACCGCCGCGCGCCGAAAGTTGACGCGCGATCAAACTCTCTTGTCCCAGCCGTTCCGCCCAATAGGGCGTGAGCGCGCAATGCGCCGATCCCGTCACGGGGTCTTCGTTGATGCCGTGACGCGGCGCAAAGAAGCGCGACACGAAGTCAACGTCATCGCCCTCGGCTCGGGCCGTGACAATCACGCCCCGCGTATCGACTTGCGCGAGCCGGGCAAAATCCGGCGCCATGCCGCGCAGAACGCCCTCGCCGTCGACCTCGACGAGATAGTCCATACGGTTCCGTCCACACCATTTCGGGATCGTGTCGAGCCCATCCGAGAGCGCCGCCGGCGCCTCCGCCTCACTGGCCGGTTCGCTTGGAAAATCGAGTGTGATCCAGTCGCCATCACGCACCGCAATAAGCCGGCCGCTCAATGTGTCAAAATGCGCCGGCCGATCGGACCCAAGGACGCCGGTTTCCCACAACAGATGCGCGCTCGCGAGCGTCGCATGACCACACAAATCGACCTCTGCCGCCGGCGTGAACCAACGTAGGCCGAAAGCGTCATCCTTGGGCAGCACGAAAGCGGTTTCCGAGAGATTCATTTCAATCGCCACACGCTGCATCCAGTCGGCGTCCGCAGGTGCGTCGAGGACACAGATCGCAGCGGGATTTCCGCCGAATGCTGCATCAGTAAAGGCATCAACCACTTGGATAGATTGGGTCACGGATCGGTTCCTGAAATTCGCGTTGCAGGCGGCTTGTAGCATGGACGCCGGGCATTGTTGACCATGCTGGCGTGCCTGGCATAGCGTGCGGCCATGCCGCTGCTTGGAAATGGGTTGCTCGCGGTGTGGAACGACATCGCGCCGGAGGACGAGGCCGACTTTGAGGCCTGGTATCGTGGCGAGCATTTGGCGGAGCGCGTCGGCTTGCCGGGATTCCTGCGGGGCCGGCGCTACCGCGCGCTCGAAGGTGCGACGGCGCCGCGGTTTGGTGCCCTCTATGAAACGGAAACGCCGGAAGTGTTGGCGAGCGATCGATATCTCGCGCGCCTGGACGACCCGACGCCGATGACCGCCCGGATGATTGCCAGGTTTCAGAACACCCATCGGACGGTCCTGCGCATTGAGTCATCCACCGGACGCGGCATCGGCGGTGCATTGGCCGTCATCCGGCCAGAACCGGCAGCTTCGGGTGACGATCGCATGGCCAAAGCGATGGCCGACACGATCCTGCCACAGCTCGCCGACTCTGCCGGTGTTGTCGGCGCGCACTTCGCCCGAGTCGAGACAGCATTGACCAGTTCCGACAATGCCGAGGGCCGCGCCCGCGGCACACCGGACCAGCTCGATAATCGGCTGCTGCTGATCGAATCCACGGGCCAGGCGGAGCTTGAGCGCACCATTGCCCAGGTGCTGAACAACGAGGCTTTGCGCACGCACGATATTGCGCCCGCGCCGGCAATCGGCCGCTACACCATGATCCACAGCTTGTCGTCCCTTGATCTCTGACGCCGCGCGACACCAGCGCGTCTGGCGTCTCGCCGCGCCCAACATTCTCGCCAATCTGACGATCCCGCTCTTGGGCGCGGTCGATGCGGCGGTCATTGGTCATCTGGGTGCCGCGGAAATCGGCGCGGTGACCGTCGGCGCGACCGTGTTTTCGTTCGTCTATTGGGCGTTTTCGTTTCTCCGCATGGGCACGACGGGCTTTGTCGCGCAGGCGCACGGGGCGCGCGACAATGTCGAACTGTTGGCGGTGTTCGGCCGGGGTGCGTTGTTGGGGATCGTACTCGGCACCGCGCTTGTGGCCCTGCAATGGCCCTTAATCGAAATCTCGCTTTGGCTGGTCGCACCGAGCGACGCCGTGACGCCTCTGGCCCGCGACTATTTGACCATGCGGATTTGGGCCGCCCCTGCCGCCCTGATCAATCTCGTGATACTGGGCTGGTTGATGGGCCGGCAGCGCATGGTGACAGCGCTGTTTGTTCAACTCCTGATCAATGGCGCGAACATCATCCTCGACGTTGTGCTGGCCGTTTGGTTGGGCATGGGCGTCGCCGGTGTCGGTCTGGCTACGGGCATCGCGCAAGTGATCGGCCTCGTCGCCGGCCTGTGGCTCATGGCGCGGGAAGCGCGAATGTTGAGCGCAAACTGGCCGTGGGCCGCGATCCGGGATTGGTCCCGGATGGCAGCCGTCATGCGGATCAACCGCGATATTTTCATTCGCACGCTGTGCATCACGGGCTCTTTTGCGATCTTCACTTCAGTCAGCGCACGGTTCGGCGACGTGGTATTGGCCGCCAATGGCGTCTTGATGCTCTTGCAGGCTTTTCTGGCCTATGGGTTGGACGGCTTTGCGCACGCCGCGGAGGCCTTGGTGGGCCAGGCAGTGGGTGCCCGCGACCGGCGCGGTTTCAGCGCGGCGGTCCGGATTTCGACGCTCTGGGCCGCGCTTGTCGCGGTAGCCTACGGCGCGGTCTATTGGCTGTTCGGACCCCTTTTCGTCGATCTCATCACGTCGGTTCCGGAGGTTCGCGCGGAAGCGCGCGTTTATCTGCTCTGGGCCGTGGTTTCGCCATTGGTTTCGGTCTGGTCCTACCAATTGGACGGCATTTTCATTGGCGCCACGCGCGGTGAAGCCATGCGAAACGCGGCGATCTTGTCGCTCGGGACCTATGTGGCCGCCCTCTTCCTCTTGGTGCCGCTTTGGGACAACCACGGTCTGTGGCTCGCCCTCATGATACTCATGGTGGCGCGGGCCGGCTGGCTCGCCGCCTACTACCCGAGGCTCGCCCGCGATGTGGCGCGTGCGGTCTAGACAAAATTGCGTGGTGAAATTTCGACCACTCTTGGGTATTAGTAGCGCCGAGCACAATCCAAATCCTCGCAGGTCGCAAACATGAAGATCGCGATTCCCAAGGAAATTCGCGAACACGAGACCCGTGTTGCCGCATCTCCGCAGATGATCAAAAAGCTGGTCGATATGGGCGCCGATGTGGCGATCCAGGCTGGCGCCGGTGCTGGCTCGGCCATGACGGATGCCGAATTGCGCGAAGCCGGCGCAACCGTCACCGACGGCGTGGAGGCGACACTGAAGGGCGCGGACTTGGTTCTCAAGGTTGCGCGTCCCATGGCCAAGGACGAGGGCACCGACGAAACGGCGCTGCTTTCGGACGGTTCGATGTTGATTGGCTTGCTCGCCCCGCTCCAACACAAAGAGCAAGTCGCGGGATACGCAGCGAAGAATATCACCGCGTTTGCCATGGAGTTGGTGCCGCGGATTAGCCGCGCGCAGAGCATGGACGCGCTGTCGTCGCAGAGCAATTTGGCGGGCTACAAGGCCGTGCTCGATGCCGCCTCGCATTTCGGCAAGGTCATGCCGATGATGATGACGGCGGCCGGCACCATCGCGCCGGCGAAGTGCCTGGTGCTGGGCGCGGGCGTGGCGGGTCTGCAAGCAATCGCGACCGCCAAACGGCTGGGCGCCGTGGTTTCAGCCTTCGACGTTCGTCCCGTGGTCAAAGAACAAGTTGAGAGCCTCGGCGCAAAGTTCGTCGAAGTGGAAAGCGAAGAGACCGAGGACGCGGAAACCGCCGGCGGCTACGCCAAGGAAATGAGCGAGGACTATCAGCGACGCCAGGGCGAGCTGATTCACGAGACGCTGAAGAGCCAAGACATCGCCATTTGCACGGCGCTGATACCCGGGCGGGCCGCACCCACGCTAATTACCGAAGCCATGGTCAAAGACATGAAGCCGGGATCGGTCATCGTGGATCTTGCGACGGAAACCGGCGGCAACTGTGAACTCAGCGAACACGCCAAGGTCGTCGAGAAACATGACGTGACGATCGTCGGCTATGCCAATGTGCCGGGCCGGGTCGCGGTCGACGCGAGCGCGCTGTACGCGCGAAACTTGCTGAACTTTCTCGCACCCATGATCGATGCCGAATCCAAATCGTTCAAAATTGACTGGGACGATGAAGTGATCGCCGGCGCGTGCGTGACGCGCGACGGAAAAATCGTGCATCCGATGCTGACCGAAGGAGGCAGCTGATGATCGACCCGCTGATTCAAGATCTGACGATCTTCGTCCTGGCGATTTTCGTCGGCTATTACGTGGTGTGGAGCGTCACGCCGGCGTTACACACACCGCTCATGTCGGTCACCAACGCAATTTCGGGAATCATTGTGGTCGGCGCGTTGCTGGCGGTCGGCGCGGAAGCCATCGGATCGACCGGCGACGGTGAAATCACGTTGTCCAAAGCGCTCGGGTTTGCTGCGGTTTTGCTGGCATCGGTAAACATATTCGGCGGCTTTATCGTCACGCAGCGCATGCTGCAAATGTTCAAGAAAAAGAAGTAGCGGGGGGCGAAAACCGTGTCAGCCAATCTTTCGGCGATCGCTTATCTCGTCGCCGCCGTGTGCTTCATTCTGGCCCTCAAGGGGCTGTCATCGCCGACCTCCGCGCGAAACGGCAATCTGTTCGGCATCGCCGGCATGGCGATCGCCGTGGTGACGACGCTCGCGCAGCCGTCCATGAGTGGCTTCGGCTTGATCGTCATTGCCATGGTGATCGGCGGTGCGATCGGCGCCGTCATCGCCTTGCGTATCCAAATGACCGCCATGCCCCAGCTTGTGGCGGCCTTTCACAGCTTAGTCGGCATGGCCGCCGTCCTGGTCGCCGCCGCGGCGCTCTACGCGCCGGAATCCTATGGCATTGGCGCGGTCGGCGCGATCAAGACCGCAAGCCGCATCGAAATGTCTTTGGGTGTGGTAATCGGCGCGATCACCTTCACCGGTTCGGTCATCGCCTTTGCCAAGCTGCAAGCCCTGATGAGCGGCGCGCCGGTCGTGTTCCCGGGGCAGCATCTGGTCAATCTTTTGGTCGGCATCGTAATCATCGCGATGATCGTCTGGTTCGTACGGACCGAGAGCTACACCGCCTTTTGGCTGATGACGGCGCTCGCCTTCGCGATCGGCATCATGATCATCATCCCGATCGGCGGCGCGGACATGCCGGTCGTCATCTCGATGCTCAACTCCTACTCCGGTTGGGCCGCGGCGGGCATCGGATTTACGCTGCAGAACACGGCGCTGATTATCGTCGGCGCGTTGGTCGGCGCGTCGGGCGCGATCTTGAGCTACATCATGTGCCGTGCGATGAACCGCTCGTTCATCAGCGTAATTCTCGGCGGCTTTGGCGCCGAAGCGGACGCGAGTTCGACGGGCCGGACCGACAAGACCGTCAAATCCGGCAGCGCGGATGATGCGGCATTCATCATGTCGAACGCGGAATCGGTCATCGTTGTGCCCGGTTACGGCATGGCGGTGGCGCAAGCGCAGCACGCGCTGCGTGATATGGCGGACACGCTGAAGGAGCAAGGCGTCAAAGTGACCTACGCGATCCACCCGGTGGCGGGCCGTATGCCGGGCCACATGAACGTGCTGCTGGCCGAGGCCAACGTGCCCTACGACGAAGTGTTCGAGCTGGAGGAGATCAACTCCGACTTCGCCAACACCGATGTCGCCTTCGTCATTGGCGCCAACGACGTCACCAATCCCGCCGCGCGCGATCCTGGCAGTCCCATTGCCGGCATGCCGATCCTCGAGGTCGACAAGGCGCGCACCGTGCTGTTCGTGAAGCGGTCGCTGTCGCCCGGCTATGCCGGCATCGACAACGACCTGTTCTATCAGGACAACACGATGATGCTGTTCGCCGACGCCAAGCAGATGGTCGAGGACGTGGTCAAGTCGATCTGATCCGTCCAGCTACCGATTTCCGGAGCTTCAACGGCACGTCCACCCTGTCTCCGCGGTCCCGGTCGCGATATCCTTGCCGTAGGCACAGACGTGGCGGTTGGGGCTAAGGAGTGGACGATGACGTGGCTGGCTTTGGCGCGTGGATTGGCGGTCGCGGCGCTGCTGATCGGTTTGCCATGCATGACAGGGGCACAGACCTTCAATCTACCGACGGGCGAGGGCGGCAAGTCGCTGCTCCCGACTGATCTCTTGGCGCAAATCGAACAACTGTCGGCGGCCTTGAAAGCGAGCGAGCAGCGTGCCGACGGTCTGGAGGGTCAGCTTGCCAACGCCAACTCGCGGCATGAGGGACTGATCGGCAATCTTGACGGACTGAGGAGCGCCAAGGCCGCGTTGGAACAGCAAGCCGCC
>JANQOH010000349.1 GCA_028289725.1 Alphaproteobacteria bacterium | reverse complement strand
CGCCGCTCAGCATTTCGGCGCGCCACAGTTCTTGGTTGCCGCGCGTCACGCGGATCGTACCGGTCACGCTCGGGGGCAGCGCGCCGAGCCTCAATTCCGGCCCCAGAGCACAGGGCCGCAATTTGGAATGCGCCAGTAGTAGATAATTCTGACGCTCGAGGATATGGTCCGCGAACTCATTGGCCAGGGCGAAGCCAATGCGGAACGGCGTGCCGTCATCACCAATGACATAGATGCCGGCGAGTTCGGCTTCCTCGCCACCGTCGAGCGCGAAACCCGGACTGTCGAGCGGCTGGCCGGTCGGCACGACGATCGTACCGTCGCCTTTCCAGAACCACTCTGGTTCGGCGCCGATCTCGCCGGCGGCGGGCTTGCCGCCTTCGAGCCCAGCCTGAAACATTTTCATGGAGTCGGTCAGCTCTTCACCACTGGAGAGCTTGGCGTGCATCTCGTTGCGTGCCTGCGCCGAACCCAAGTGCGACAGACCGGTTCCGGTGATCATGCAATGCGCAGGATCGGGGTGGTCGATCGGCGCGAGGACGCGGTTTTCGACCAGCGCCGCGCCATAGTCTTCGACCGCGTCGCCGATCCGTTTCTCGACCAGTGCGGACAGCGTGCCGCCGCTCGCGGCCGCTTCGCGCGCGAGGTCGTAGACGCGTTCCGCGCCGTCCACGACGCGTAATCTGCCATCGTCGGCCACACCGACGCGGCGTTGCCCGTCCGTGGTCTCGAATTGAACCAACCGCATAACCATCCCCTGACTTATTCGGCGAACCGCTATAATCGCCGCGCGGACGGCCGCGAACAAGGGAGACCAGAATGAGATTGTCAGTTTGGCGCGCGATGACCGGCGCGCTGCTTCTCCTGCTCGGAGCCTATCCGTGTGCGGCCGCGGTCGAGCGGATCGAAATTACCGCGCGCAGCGATTTCGCCGGCGGCAAATACTTCGGCACGGTCGGCACCTACGAGAAGGTCGTTGGCCGCCTGCATTATGCGGTCGATCCCGATCACCCGGCCAACGCCCGGGTCGTCGACCTTGCGCGGGCGCGGCGCGATGCTGACGGCTTGGTGCGCTTCGCCGGCGATTTCATGATCCTGCGCCCCGCCGACCCGGCGCGCGGCAACCGACGCCTGCTTTATGAGGTCGGCAACCGCGGTGGCGTCGGCATGCTCGGATTCTTCAACGATGGCGAATGGACCAACACGCCGTCGACCGCCGCGGATGCCGGCAATGGGTTCCTGTTCGCGCAAGGTTTCACGCTGGTGTGGAGCGCGTGGAACTGGGATGTGCTCGACAAGGACGGCCGCATGCAAATCGACCTGCCGCTTGCGCTGGGCGACGACGGCGCGCCGCTGACCGGCTTGGTTTCCGCTGAGATCACCGTCAAGGAACGCGTCGATAGTCAGCCAGTGGCGTGGGGCAATTCGCGTGGTTATCCGGCGGTATCGCTCGACCAATCCGATGCCAGACTGACGGTGCGGCCGTACCAACGTAGCCCGCGGCAGGAGGTGCCACGCGACCAATGGCGGTTTGCGCGGGTCGAAAACGGTCAATCCGAACCGGACCCGACACATGTGGCACTCGACGGCGGCTTCGAACCGGGCTTGTTGTACGTATTGGTGTATCGGGCGACCGACGCCCGCGTTGTCGGGCTTGGTCTGGCGGCGATCCGCGACGCCATTTCGTTCTTCCGTTTCTCGGACGATGCGGCGAACCCGCTGTCGGGCGCGATCGACCACGCGTTGATTTTCGGCATCTCTCAGTCCGGTCGTGTGATCAACCACATGCTGCTTGAGGCGTTCCATCTCGACGAGCGCGATCGCATGATCTTCGACGCCGCGCTGATTCACGTCGCGGGATCTGGAAAAGGCGGTTTCAATCATCGCTTCGCGCAAACCACGCGCCATGGCAGCCCGCACGAGGATCACCAATATCCGGCGGACTTCTTTCCGTTCACCACCGTGCCGCAAGTCGATCCGGCGACCGATGAGCGCGATAGCTTGCTGTCGCGGGCCGTCGCTGCGCGCGCGGTGCCGAAACTGTTTTTCACTAACACCTCGGGCGAATATTGGACGCGGTCGGCCTCGTTGATGCACACCGATGTCGACGGGGTGGTCGACATAGCGTTGGCGGACGACGCCCGGCTCTACGTGCTTGCCGGCGCGCAACATGGCAGCTGGCTCGTGTCGCACCGCGCCTGGTTCGAGAACTGTATCAACCCCCTCGATCATCGCCCCGTCATGCGCGCGTTGCTTCTTCGGCTCGACGCCTGGGCGACGCGCGGCGAAACGCCGCCGGACAGCGTCTATCCGAAACTCGCTGATCAAACGCTCGGCGAGGTTGAGGCCTATGGCCGCCGATTCCCGGATATTCCGGACATACGCGTACCGACCGGCAACCTGCGGCCGCCGCGGCTCGATCTTGGAGAGCGCTGGGAAAATGAAAAAATCATTGACCGCGTACCGCCGAAGTTCGGCGCTGCGTTCGAAACACGCGTGCCGATGCCTGATCCGGACGGCATCGACAAAGGCGGTTTGCGCATGCCGTCGATCGCGGTTCCGCTCGGCACCTATACGGGTTGGAACCTGCGCCAGGAACGCTTCGGCGCCGGCGACCAAATCGACCGCTGGGTCGGAACCTTCGTGCCCTTCGACTGGGATTTGGAACAACGCGAGCGAACGCAAGA
>JANQOH010000315.1 GCA_028289725.1 Alphaproteobacteria bacterium | reverse complement strand
CGGGCGAAGGCCCTGGCGATCGCGGCCATTCGCGAGACCTATGAGGAAACCGGATTGTTACTTGGCGCGCCCGTACCGGCGGGAACCCGGCCGCCGGGCCGAGGCGAAACCTGGGAGGCCTTTGCCGACCAAGGGTTGGCACCCGCACTGGACGCGCTGGACTATGTCTTCCGCGCCGTGACGCCGCCCAAACGGCCCAGGCGGTTCAACGCACGCTTCTTTATTGCCGAAGCCAAGCATGCCCAAGGCGCGCTTCGCAGCAACGGTGAATTGAACGATCTCAAATGGGTCAGCTTGCGCGAGGCCATGGCGCTTCCCATCCCGCAGGTTACGCATGTCGTGCTTGAAATGGTTGGTGAGCAAATTAAACGTCCGCCCGCGGACGGCGACCGGCCGGTTCCGCGATTCCAGACGATTCACGGGCGCTTCGTGTTTGACGAAGAGTGAATACCGGGGTGCGTGTCGTGAACGCTGGCGCGTTTAAGGATCATTTTTCGGAGCGCTCGGAAGACTACGCGAGTTATCGGCCGCATTATCCGGATGCCCTCGCGCAATTTCTCGCCTCGATTGCACCGGCGACGCGTTGCGCGTTGGAGTGCGGCTGCGGCACCGGCCAGTTTTCGGTGCTGTTGGGCGCACATTTCGATCAGGTGGTTGCGACGGACGCAAGTGCCGCACAGATTGAGAATGCCGCGCGACATACAAATGTCACCTATCGGTGCGCGCCGGCGGAAAGCAGCGGGTTAGGCGACGGTTCGGTCGACCTAGTTGCCGTAGCCCAAGCCGCCCATTGGTTTGATCTCGATGCGTTTTATGACGAGGCACGGCGCGTCGCCCGGCCGGGCGGTGTGATCGCGCTCGTGAGTTATGGTCCGATGACGGTTGATCCCGAAACCGACCCGGTCATCGGCCATTTTTATCGCGATGTCGTTGGGCACTATTGGCCGCCCGAACGCGCTCATGTCGAGGATGGGTATGAAAAACTGTTTTTTCCGTTTGAATTGATTGATCCGCCCGACTTGGCGATCGAGGTCGATTGGTCGCTCAAAGCTTTCTTGGGCTATGTCGGCACCTGGTCTTCCGTGGGCAATGCGCGAAAGGCGATGGCGCAGGACCCCATGCACGATTTCGCCAACGATCTTGGCGCGGTTTGGGGCGATGGCGACAAAGTGCGGCGCGTGCGGTGGCCGCTAAAAGTCAAGGCAGGCCGAATTTCGTAAGTAGGCTATCGATTCGGCAATCGAAAGGCCGTATCGGGGCTCGGTTCTCCGTCGCATGCCGCCCGTTCCGTCTCAACCATGTGGATGAGGTGTGCGAGAACCGACCGGCCGGCGGCGCGGTGCAGGCGTTGATCGATTTCGGCGTACATGCGTTCGACCATGGCCGGAATGGTATGGACGCCATCGGCAAGGCACCGCTCAATTTGCTGTTCGCGTTGACGCCGATGTGCCGCTAAAGCGCGCACGAAGGCATCGGGTTTTTCGATCGGTGCGCCGTGGGTCGGGTAATAACGCTTGTCGTCGCGCGCGCGGAGCTTGTCGAGCGACGCCATGTAATCCGCCATGTTGCCGTCGGGCGGTGACACAATGGTCGTTGACCAACCCATCACATGATCGCCGGAAAACAGCGCATCTTCCTCACGCAGGCCGAAGCACAAATGGTTGGATGTGTGACCTGGTGTATGCACGGCTTCGAGCGTCCAGCCGGCGCCCGCAATCATGTCGCCATCTTCGATCCGATGGTCGGGCATAAAGTCCCAATCGCCGCCTTCCTCGACTTTTTCGCCGCCGCGCCCGCCGCCGTGGGGTCCAAAGCCGTAGGTTTCCGCGCCAGTCAGCGCTTTCAGATGCTTGGCGGCCGGCGAATGATCGATGTGCGTATGGGTGATGACAATGTGCGTGACTTCCTCACCGTCAACCGCTTTGGCGAGGGCATCGACATGTCCGGCAATGTCCGGCCCCGGGTCGATCACCGCGATTTTGCCCTGGCCCACGATATAGGTACCCGTGCCGTGGAACGTGAATGCGCTCGGATTCTTCGCCACCACGCGGCGGATTAACGGGCTAACCTGGTCGGCAACGCCGTAGGTAAAATCAAGCTGCTTGTTGAACGGGATGGTCACAGTTACGTGCCCATTTGTTTGGCGAGGTCGACAAAGTCGTCCGCGACAATGTCCCAATCCTCTTCGGCATCGGTATCGAAATCTTGGTCCGGTCCATATTCAGTCGGGCGACGGACAAAAGCAGTGCGCAGGCCGAGCGCGCGTGCGGCCCGCAGATCGTCATTGTGCGCCGCGACCAGCATCGCTTGCTCGGGCTGCAATCCGAGCAGTGACACGCTTTTTGTGTAGGCCCCAGGCTGCGGTTTGTAGTGGCCCGCGATCTCCGCGCCCAATATGACATCCCACGGCAAGCCGGCGCGCTTCGCCATGTTCACCATCAGCGCCACATTGCCGTTCGATAGCGTGAACAAGGTGTATTTGGTTTTTAGTCGCGTCAAACCGGCGACCGAATCCGGCCAAGGATCCAGTCGGTGCCATGCGCGATTGAGGTGATCCACTTCCGTCTCGCTGAGGCCCTCGATGCTAAATTCCGCCAGCATCTCGTCCAGAATCTCGCGGTGAAGAACATCCAAAATCGTCCAGGGCCGCGTGCCGTTCCGCACCGCTTCCATGGCCGGTTGGTAGCCGGCGCGCCAGCGGTCCGCGAACGCAGACCAATCTTTTTCAATACCCTTCTCGCGGCCGAACGCTTCGCCTTCGCCCGTCACTGAGCTGCGCCAATCGACCACCGTACCGAACACGTCGAATCCCAACGCCACAACGCCGTCAATTGCCACGGCTTTTCTCCTTTGCGTCTTGAATAGCTTGCCACACCCGTTGCGGCGTCAGCGGCATGTCGATGTGGCGCACGCCGAGCGGTGATAGTGCATCAAGTACGGCGTTGACCAAGGCCGGCGGGCCTCCGGTTGCACCAGCTTCACCACACCCTTTGAAGCCCATCGGATTGGACGGAGAGGCCGTGACCAACGGATGGAAATCTATGTTCGGCACATCGGCCGCATGCGGTAGGCAATAGTCCATTAATGAGCCAGACAATAATTGACCGCTCTCAGGGTCATAAACCGTGTGTTCAAACAAAGCTTGGCCGAGCCCTTGGACGACACCACCGTGGACTTGGCCCGCCAACATGATCGGATTGAGCACACGTCCAAAATCGTGCGCAACCGTGTAGCGCATAATCTCAACCGCACCGGTGTCGGGGTCGACTTCAACTTCGCAGCAATGGCATCCGTTTGGGTAGGTGTGGTTCTGCGGCGAAAAACGTCCAACCGCGTCCAATGACGCGTCGATATTCGCGGGCAAGCTTCCATCGCTGGCAGCTGCCGCAATTGCCGACCAATCGACCCACCGATCGGTCCCCGCGATCACAAACCGGCCCTGCTCAAATTCGATATCGGCGGCGGCGGCCTCAAGCAAATGACCGGCGATCGGCTTTGCTTTTTCCACCAAATCGTGAGAGGCGAAATGCAAACATGCACCGCCGAGCGGGATAGACCGTGACCCGCCCGTCCCCACGCCCTCCTTAACCCGATCGGTGTCACCTTGAATGACTTCAATGCGCATCGGATCGATGCCGAGCAGGTCGCCGGCAATCTGCGCGAAGGCGGTCTCGTGACCCTGACCATTCGACATGGTGCCGGTTAGCACGGTCGCGCTGCCGTCCGATTCAATCCGCAACTCCGCCGAGTCGTCGACGCCGTGGCCGCAGCGCTCGACGAAATTAGCGACGCCGAAGCCGCGTAGACGGCTGGCTTGCTCAGAATTCGCGCGCCGCGCAGAAAAACCCGCCCAATCCGCTTGCGCTAGGCCCGCGTCCAATGTTTCTTCATATCGTCCCGCATCGTAGGTGAGGCCGAGCGGTGTTTTGTATGGCAACATTTCCGGTGGGATCGTGTTGCGCCGGCGCAGTTCGATGCGATCGACGCCCAAGTCATGCGCGGCGACATCGACCAAGCGCTCCAGCATGTGCAAATTTTCCGGCCGGCCGGCACCGCGGTAGACCTCGGTCGGCACCTTGTTGGTCAGCGCGGCGCGCGATCGCACGTGAATGGCGGGCGTCTTATAGGCGCCGCTCAACGAAGCGGTGTTGAAAGTCGGTGGTATCGCGCCGCGCGGCGACGGGAAGGCGCCGAGATCGGCGACGATGTCGACTCTCAGTCCGAGAAAACGCCCATCTTCGTCCAAAGCGAGTTCCGCGCGTTGGTCGCGGCCGCGGCCTTGATAGTCGGTCAAGAACCCGTCGGTCCGCTCGTCGATCCACTTCACCGGACGGCCAAGCGCGCGCGCCGCCCAAAGGATAAGCGGGATTTCGACATAAACCGAATTCTTGATGCCGAATCCGCCGCCGACATCGTCGACCAGCACATGGAAGCGCTCTTGCGGCAGGTCAAAGATTTTCGCGAGCTCTTCGCGCAAGGGATGCGGCATCTGCGACGCGGTATGCAGCGTAAAGCGATCCGTCGCCGCGTCGTACCGCGCTAAGCCACCGCGCGTTTCCATCGCGCCGATCACGACGCGGTCATTTGTGACGTCGAGCGATACGATATGGGCGGCCGCGGCAAACGCTGCGTTCGTCGCGTCCGCGTCGCCTGCCTCCCAGTCGAAACACAGATTGCCGGGTACGCTGTCCCACAAAATCGGCGCATCTGCCTCAAGCGCGCTTCGCGCATCGACCGTTACCGGCAACGGCGCAATCTCAACCCAGATCGATTCCGCGGCATCGCGGGCCTGGTCCGGTGTCTCGGCGATGACCATGGCAACCGTATCGCCGACGTAGCGCACGCGGTCCGTTGCCAGCATCGGCTGGGACGGCACCGCCATGGGGCGGCCGTCGGCAAAGCTGGGCCGCACGCCGACCGGCATCGGCCCCAGCGCAACGCCAATGTCCGCACCGGCATAGACGCCTAAAACGCCCGGCATTGTCCGGGCCGCTTCCGTGTCAACGGACGTCAATGTGCCATGCGCTTCGGCCGAACGCACAAACCAAGCGTGCACTTGGTCGGGGTGATTGTGATCTTCAACAAACTGACCATGACCCGTAAGCAGTCGCACATCCTCCTTGCGCCGTAGCGGTTGGCCGATGCCGAACTGCAGGGAAGAGGTCATGGATTTCCTCTGGCTTCAATTGGCCAAATTTCGACCAAAGTGTCACCGCGCACGCAGTGATACACGTCGTACAAGTTCACGGTCGGATCGCAATGCGGCACCACGCAGGCGACCTGCGCGCCGACATCCAGGCGCTCATTCGCATCGCCATAGACGACCGCGCCGTGCTCGTCGCCGAAAAATCGATAAGTCGCGCCAATCGGTGTGCCGGCGGCGAACTCGGGCGCCGGACCATCTGTCGCGAAGCTCTTTAGCCCTGCGTCGATAATTGCATGGCTATCATGAACATTATTTACGACGCTGGCATGCACGAACAGAGACGGTTCGAACGGCCGCGGTTTGTCAGGCGTCAGCGCACAGACATTGTATTGAACATCGGTGAAAAGATACGAACCGGCCTGTAGTTCACTAAAGACCGCTTCGCGATGGTCGATATCATGGGTTCCGGTGCCGCCGCCGGTGACGATGTCCGGGGCCAAACCGGCCTCATTCAAGGCCGCCACCACGGCTTTGAGGCGCGCCGCTTCCTGTGCGACCGCTGCTTTCCGTTCGTCGTACGCTTCGATGTGTTGGATATGGCCATAATACGCCTGCACGCCGGCAAATCGCAGCGCATCGGCCGCATCGATTTGACGCGCCAACGCAATCACCGCCTCTTGTCCGTCGGCGCCGGTACGGTGCGTCCCAACATCAAAATCGACCACCACCGATAGCGGGTGGTCCACCGATCTAGCCTTTGCCGCCGCCTCCAGCGCCGTGACATTTTCGGGGGTGTCGGAGGCGACCATTAAGGTGGCGTTGGCTGCGTGCAACGCCATGAGCCGGTCAATCTTCGGATCGCTGCTCACGGGCGACGTGATCAGAACGCCGTCAACACCCGCGCCGACCATGACCTCCGCTTCGCGGATCGTGGCGCAACAAGTGCCCAACGCGCCTGCTGCTTTTTGACGACGCGCGATTTCCGTGCATTTGTGGCTCTTGGCATGCGGCCTGAGCGCTTGGCCGGTTGTTCGGCAATGCGCCGCCATCGCGTCGATATTGCGTTCCAACGCATCCAAATCGAGGACCAATGCCGGCGTATTGAGCCGCCAACGGCTGCCCGGCACGCCGATGAGCCCCTGATTGGGAGAATAATCTACTGGCATGTCTGGAACCTTCCGCTCCGATGGCTGTTGGTTAGCAGTACAGGCCCCGACCGGCAAGCGCTGCTCGTACGAGCGGTGGGTAGGTCGGTGGATAAACTGTGAAAAACACGCGTTTCCTGTGGATAACCACAAAATATAGTAGATTGGAGATTAGAAATTCACTAAATCTACGCATCTGGGTCCAAAAGTGCAGGGGTATTGCCGACATGGCATGGACTGAGGAAAGCGTCGAGATTTTGAAAGCGATGTGGCTTGAGGGGCGAAGCGCACGCGAAATCGGTGAACGCTTGGGGATGACCCGCAATGCGGTGATTGGGAAAGCCAACAGGTTGGGCTTGTCCCATAAATCGAAAAGTACGCCCGCGCGGCCGGTTATTGCCGCCGATATTAAGAACCGGGCGATGAGTCCGCTGGATCTTAATGAACGAATGTGTCGGTGGCCGATTGGTCATCCCGGGGATGCGGATTTCCACTTTTGTGGACGTGCGCGGGTTCCCGGTCGGCCGTACTGCGAGGAGCATTGCGCCGTGGCCTATCGTGGGAAAGCGGTGGAAGCCGCCGCATAAACGTCCCGAGGCGCCTAAGTGTCGGGTCCGGCCACTGTTGGCCGGGCCTGCCTTTTTCCCGAGCGGTTGGATCACGCGAGCGACGCGTCGCCGCGCAATGCCCAACGCAACAGCAGCGGCATGGTCAACGTCGTGATCACGGCGGTGATAACCAACGCTGAAAACAGGTTTGCGACGACCGGGTGATCGCCGTTCGCGGCGAAGACACCGGCGTTGAGCGCGACACTGAGCACCACGAGCTCGACCGCGCCGCGCCCGGTCATGCCCACGCCGACGGCCAAGGCTTCCTGGCGACCGAGACCCGCCCACAACGCCGGAACACCGGCACCAATAATTTTGCCCGCCATGGCAATGCCAATCAGCGCGGCGACGGTGACGGGTATCTCGCGAAAAACACCCGGAGAGAATTGCAGGCCAATCCACGCGAAAAAGACCGGCGCGAGAAAGCCAAATGTGATCGTGTCGATCAGGCGCTTTAGCCGCTCATACACAGCTTCACCGGCCGTGGCGGGCGAAAAGAATAGACCGCCAACAAATGCGCCGATGACGTAGTGCATATCGAGCGCGAGTGCCAATGCGCTAAAGCCGATGGCCGTTCCCAGCAGCGAGGTCAATTGAATGCCGCGCGCACGTATCCTGGCGACGCGTTTCCACATCCACGGCAAGGCATAGCGACCGAGCGGAATCGCGACGACGAAAAACACCGCCGTTTTGGCCACGAGAAAAGCGAGATCGGCACCGGATGGAAAGTGTCCGGTCGCGACGACGGCGGTGGTCACGGCCAGTAGAAGCAATCCGAGCGCGTCGTCGAATAGCGCGGCGGCGATTATGATTTCGCCGACCGGCCGATGAAGCAGATTCAGTTCACGCAATATTTCGGCGGCGACCGGAATCGCCGTGATCGACAGGCCCGTACCGACGATCAGCGCTTGCGCCAGTTTGTACCCGGTCTCCGGGAGAATGAGCCAAGCAAATCCAAAACCGAAAGCAAACGGAACCACCGCGCCGCCGAGTGCGACCCAAAACGACTCGCGGGAGTGTTCCAGCAGTTCTTCCGGCTTCATCTCGATCCCGGCGAGCAGGAGCAAGAAAAAAATGCCAACCTCGGCGACCAGCGCGAGGTCGGGACTCTGCGGCAGCGTGCCCAAGATCGCCGGCGGCGTCGCCAACAATCCGATCCCGAGCGCGAGCGCGGCCCCCGCGACCATTTCGCCAAATGCCGGCGGTTGGTTTAGGCGTTTGGCCAAATGCCCGAACAGACGCGCGACGGCGAGCAACAGTAGGAGTTGAACGGCGAGCGTCATGCGGCGGTCATCACGAGTCCTCGCGAAGGATGGAGGAGTTTAACCGGGCGCGTTTTCGTTGCGTTTGATCTCGGTTATGTCGGTGCGCACGCCGAGCGTACCGCCGTCCGCCGTGGCGATTTCCTGCGTGAGCAACCACCGCCCGCCGGACAGTGCTTCTTCGAAACTTTCATAATTGCGATGCCGCGCTAATCGCTCGGCAATCCGATCCTCGATGTCGCCATCGGCCGCGGCGGCATGGCCGGACCGGTAGGCGGCCGACATGATGTCCTCGAAGCGTTCGCCAATCTGGAGCAAGTGGCCGTTCGGACCGAGCACGCGAAGGTACGTGCCATTGAACCAAACCAAACGATCCGCCGCGTCGAACAGAACCAGGCCGATCGCCAGGCCGTCAGCGAATTCCAAATCGATCGGCGGCGGATCGGTGTTCAGGCCTTGCTCGCGCAGCCGGATGACCCAAATGGTCGGCGCATCGCCATCCTGCGGCGCCGGCCACGCGGCGAGCTCATAGCGCGCGCCGATCGCAGAACCGGTCGCAATATCCAAGTGTTGGAAGATCGGACGTGGCATCGAAAGCGCCGCGGACAGGTCGTGTCGTTGATCGTCCGGCAAGCTTGCCAAGAGGTCGACAAAGGGATTGCCGAGGCAGGTTTCCGCTGGACGACCGAGCAGTTCGGCGGCCGGCGCACTGGCGTACAGCACAGTGAATCCGCCGCGTGGCCCACCGCAAATAAAAATCGTTTCGTCGTTCGCCATGTATCCCGCTCCGGCCCGGTTTCGACGGCAAGCAACATGTCCGCGCGCCGCCCGGGCCGGATCATAACGGGATCCGCGTGATTACGCCGCTTTCGGCTGCGGTGGATGCAATTCGCGCCACGCCGGCAAGGCGTTCAACCGATCGTGCCAAGCACCGATGTGACGGAATTCGTCGGTCGGCAGTTCGCAGACTTGGGTGTAGCCGAGCCACACGGCGATCGCGAAATCGGCGACCGTCAACCCATCGCCCGATACGAAATTGCGGTTGGCGAGATGCGCGTCCAGCACGGCCGCGAATGTGCGGAAATCCGCGATGCCTTTATCGATAATCGCTTGGTCCGGATTGTCGGCGTTGAAAATCTTCTGGCCGATGACCGTGCCGACGGCGCGTGACCAGTGGTTCGCCTCCCAGAACATCCAGCGCAAAATGTCGTAGCGCTGATTGCTCTTCGGCCATAAATCGCTTTCGGCTTTACCGGCGACATAGCAGGTGATGGCGTTCGATTCCCACAAAGTGGTATCGCCATCGACTAATACCGGAACCTTGCCGTTTGGATTGATCGCCAAGAAGTCGGGCTGCCTTTGAGCGCCCTTAAACAGATCGACGAATTCCTGCTCGATCGATTGTCCGGCATGCGCCGCAACGCCGATGATTTTTCGGCAATTCGGCGAAAAGTGATTGGTATAGAGCTTCATCGTGTGGCCTCCCTCTGTGTGAGTCGGCGCGTATCGCGTCTGCTCATAAGACGAACGGGCGGCCGAAAAGGTGACACCCCGCCAGACAATCGAATCCGGTCACAATCCGACGCATCCAGTGCGTGCCAGAACCCCGGTGAGGACATCCGGGTTCTATACCGTCTCCCTGGCGGTCGCTTTCCGGAAAGTTGTCCTTCGATGTCCGGTTGTGGAAGAAGAGTAGGTATTACTTAATCGGAACCAAACGGCCGAGTCTGACCCATTCCAGTCATTTCGTCGGTTCGAAGTCTTCGCTCGGATCGGCTTCAGGGCTGTTGATTTCGCCAGTGGCTCCGCGGCCCTTGGCGCAGCGGGCACAAAACACCGTAACAGGACAATATGGCGGCGAGCCGCCAAGGAGTTTTCATCGCCGCTTGAACCTCATAAAGTGCGCGTCGCAAGCCGCTTGCCGAGAATAGCGGCTCCGGATGCAGCCACCAAAGACGCACGAGGGTCGACCGACTGCGCGCCCGGTATACGGAGGATTGAGATGATTGCCACTTTTGCAAAATTTTTCATTGGATTGACGCTCGCCGTGACCTTGGCCGGAACCGCGCTGGCGCAGGACAGTTATCATATTCGCGGCACGGTGACGGGCTTTAACGGTGACAATATCGTGAGCGTGGCTGCGGGCGACGGCGCCGGCATTGACGTGAGACTCAAGCATCGCGCCAAAGTGTTTACCGTGGTGCCGGGCACCATCGATGAGATCGCGCAGGGCGTGTTTGTCGGAATTGCATCCATTGAGTCTGGTGGTGAGCGGACGGCTCTTGAGGTACATATCTTAGACGAGAGATTGCGCGGGCGTGGCGAAGGTCATTACCCGTGGACCTTGGTCGAAGAAGAAAACATGATGACCCATGCGACGGTTGCGGAGATCGCTTCGGTCGATAACGGTCAACGGTTGACGCTCACATATGAAGATGGCCCGCGGAGTGATCGGCGTGATGCCTCGCAAACGATTACGGTGCCGCGGGACGTTCCGGTGGTCCGGCTGATGCCCGCTGAGCGGCAGGATTTGATTGCCGGCGAAACGATATTCTTGATTGCGTACGACGTTGAGAATGTCGGTCCGATGACGCCGGCAATCGTCGTCGGCAGAAATGGCCTCGCACCGCCGATGTAATCCCGTCAGATACAAATCATGGGTTTTCGCAATGTCGCGATTCCGTGCGATATCGCGCGATAACAACATTTGACGGGCGTGATCCATGCGACATTGGAACGCCGGTCAAAACCTCCGGGTTCTGAATGGTCACACCAGCAATGGTTTTCCGGTGAGTTGTACTCCGATGTCCGGTTGTGGCTAATCTGTCACATTCCCAATGCCGGAACGTTGCGTCGCGTTCCGGTACAACAGCGGACATTCACGATTGCACACCGAAATTAGAAGACCCACGCCAATGTAACTGATCAATAACCGAACATCTTGCGACCTGGTACGGGCATATCGGCCGCCAGGATCGTGCCGGTTTCCGATTCCGTGATGTAAAGCGTTTTGCGGTCCGGTCCGCCATAGGCGACGTTGGTGGTCATGACGCCGGTGCAACTCCTCACGCGTGCGA
>JANQOH010000287.1 GCA_028289725.1 Alphaproteobacteria bacterium | reverse complement strand
CCATGGTCAGACACAACAATGCGCGCGCCGAACGACTCCGTGCCGCGACGTTTCGCGGGCGGCGCGTCGACTGGCATGACGATCGTGGCGGGAACTTCGGCCATACGCGCGGCCGCGGCCAATCCTTGGGCGAAATTTCCCGATGAATAGGCAATGACGCCGCGTGCCTTTTGCGCCGGCGTCAGGCTTTGAACACGCCAATAGGCGCCGCGGAATTTGAAAGATCCCGTCCGCTGAAGCGATTCCGGTTTGACGAAGACACGCGCGGCCCCCGTGCGTTGCGCCAAGCCTTCGGATTCGAGCAACGGTGTTTCGACCGTTACCTTCCGGGTGCAGTCATAGGCCGCCTCCAGTTCCGCGAGCGTCGGGACTTGGCCGATCGGCATTTGATATCCTCGAACCTCAGCAGGGCCCCAATCTTAACAGACCAACCAAAAGACACGACCTCTGCCGCAAGATGCCGCGATCAGTAGGACCGGACACAGCCGGGATATTGCCCGAGCCAGCCTACGCCTTCACGGATCAAGCTTTGCGTATCTACAACGCGATAGGCCGCATGACACTCGCCGCAGGCCCGAACCAGAGCACACAGCCCGGATTTTGCGGCGTCGGCATCCTCGCGGTCGATCGCCTCCTCGAGCGACGTCAAGGATGTCCTTGCGAGGCTGTAGCGTCGTTCGAAAGCGCGCGGCAACGACCAAATGCCCGGTTCAGCATTGGTGATCGAGCCATACCCGAGATTAGTCGGGGGCGTCCAAAGTGCTTCGCTTTCGGCCAAAAATGCCCGTGTCGTCTCAATTTCCTTGCGGATCAACGGCCAATGCGATGGGTTCATGGGAACCGGCGCGGTTCGATTTGCCCCCAAGCGCGGCACCACTTGTTCCACCGCCTCCAGCATGCGCGCCATGGCAGCCTGCCGCTTCTCGATTGTGATCACGGCTTCCTCGGTGATGAACCGGCTCTCGGCCGATGCGTGCGTCGCCATGAGAAATGCGCCGCCGATCAATGTGATCAATCCAATGAGTACCTTGTCCATTGCTGCCTAATCCTTTTGGCGGAAGTTTGTGCTCGACCGCTCTAAGCGATTGTTATTTGGTACATCAAGACGACGCGGGGCGCGAGTCCGGGCATGGCTGCGAAGCGCAAACCACGCCCAAGAATCAGCCGTTTGCCGGAGCGGTCGCGGTTCGCTTCGAGATCAGCACGACGCCGATCGCCATCAAGACGAACGCCACCCAAATCACCGGGTTGATCGGATCGGCAAAAATCAACCACCCCCAGCCCAATCCGGTCAGCACCGCGAGATAATTGAACTGCGCGAAAAATACGGGGCCAGCGAGACGAACGATCTCCAGATAGAGTGTCACAAAAATCGCGTTGATGAACACGGCCGCCAATAGTGCGCCATCCACGACACCGGGGAAGTCGGCGAACCAATAAGTCTGGCCGGTCAACGTCATGGCGATCGCTTGCACAAACGCGGACCCCAGCAGCACACCGCTGGCCATCGCCACGGACGTCATCGCGGGCGGCCGCAAGAGCGTCGCGGAGACATTCGCGGCGCCGAACATCATTGGTGCCAAGAGTGCGAGCAAGAACCAGCCTGCCATACCGGCTCCCGGCATGGCAGCGCCTGGCGCCACGATCACGGCAACGCCGGCCAATCCAAATCCAATGCCAATGACCGCCGACCATCGCCACGGTTCAACGCGCGCCAACAAACCGAGCGCGTAAGTCATCGGCGGCGACATGGCCAAGACCAATGTCATAATCGATATCGGTAAGTTCGGCGCAACATAAGCCAAAAGCGATACGGGCAAACCAATCGCGAGCGCGCCCACCACGAGATACGCACGTAAATGGATCGCCTGCCGCCCGGGCGCGGCACCGGTCGCGATGGAAATCGACAACAACAGGAGACCGGCGCCAAGCGATTGCCAGAAACCGTACGCGATCGGCGCGATGCCTCCTTCGCCAGCAATTTTGTGAACGCTGATGAATGCGCCGTAAACCACGGCAGCGGCGACCAACATGATGTGAGGGCGATAGCGAGACATCGGCTTCGACCGGCTATTTCGGCGGATGCGCGCGCACCGCTTCTTCGTTCACGTCGGCACCCCACCCTGGGCCGGTCGGTACAATCAAATGTCCGTCCTCGATCACCGGCGGAACCGTCACCAAGTCGTCCTTCCACGGCACGTCATCGATATCGATTTCCATAATTCTGAGATTGGGGACCGTGGCGCAGAAATGAGCGCTCATCAAGGTCGACAGATGGCCATAGAAATTGTGCGGGGCGACATTGACCTCATAGGCCTCGGCCATTGCCGCAATTTTGAGGCCTTCCGCTAGCCCGTTCCAAGGAATGTCGACGATCGCGACATCCATGGACTGGCATTCAAAGAAGCGTCGAAATCCGCGACGTCCAAATAAAGACTCACAGCTTGCGATCGGCGTCTTCACCTGATCGCGCATGTGGCGCATGGCTTCCGGGTTGTACATGTCGATTTCGAACCATGTCAGCCCGAAGTCGTCGAGCGCCCGCATGACCTTTAAGTAGCCCTCGGTCTTGAAATTGAAGTTCAGGTCGAGATGAATGCCGACATCCGGACCGGCGCCTTCACGCAGCGCGGCCAGTTGCTCTTTCAGCGCATTGATGATGCGGTCGTCCGCATTAAGCGCCATATGCGCTGGGTCGCGTCCGAAGCCCGGCATGTGCAACGCCGGCGGATCGCTGTCGAACAAGAATATGTTCGTCTTCAAAGCCGTGAAACCACGATCCCGAATTTCGCGCCCAAGGTCGACCAAATCGGCGACCTTGCGCAATGGCTTGGTGCCCATGACGTCGGCATGGTGCAAGCGATAGGTGCCGCAATGCGACCAATAGAGTTGAAGGCGATCGCGCACCGGCCCCCCGAACAGTTCGTAGACCGGTACGCCGAGCGCCTTGGCTTTAATGTCGAGTAGCGCGTTTTCCAGCGCGGCAATGGCTTGCTGCGCCATGCCTCCGGAATTCTGGACGGTTTGTGCGTAGAGAAGAGCGGTGATTCGCTCAATCGGGCGGGGATCTTGGCCAATGAGTGTCTCGCCAAGGCGCAGAATTACGCCCGTTAGACCCTTAGCACCGTAACTTTCGTTATACTCCGAATAGCCGATGATACCGTCGTCGGTGGTAATCTTTAAAAATGACAAAACGCGCCAGCCGGCGTCGCAATGCAGGTCTTCTATTTTTGTGATTTTCACGCTCGGTTTCTCCCAGACAGAATTTTTTTCGCGGCCCGTGCCCGGTTATGATTCCGGCAACCTTTTATCAGCTTTCTTGTTTTATGATTCGGTTGCTTTGGGTCGAGGACATACGAATTGAACGGCACCTGGTGGATAGATCGGGCGGCGCCGCGGTTGGCGATTTCGATAAACCGAATGCTTAGAGCATTCTCACGGTGTGCTGGCGCATTGTCGCCTGTGGTGTCGGTCGCACTGTGTGTGACGGTCGGCATGCTCGCGCACAGCGCGCCCACGAAAGCACAAGAAATCGCATTCGATCAATGGCTGGCCGCGTTCCGTGCCGAAGCCAAGGCGACGGGCATCAGTGAACCAACGCTCAACGCCGCGCTGACTGGTGTGCAACCGGTGGCGCGAATTATCGAGCTTGACCGTTCGCAGCCCGAGGGACGGCTCACGGCCGCCCAGTACCTTGAACGCGTTGTGCCAACATCGCGCATCGACGCGGCGCGAACCCGGCTAGAGCGGCATCGTCCCCTGCTAAATCGGATCGGCGCTCAATATGGCGTGCAACCGCGCTTCATCGTGGCTCTGTGGGGTATCGAGACAGATTTCGGCCGCAACACTGGCGGCTTCGGCGTGATTACCGCCTTGGCGACCTTGGCGCACGACGGCCGTCGAAGTGACTATTTTCGCGGCGAGTTGCTGAACGCATTGAAAATCATTGATGCCGGCCACATCGCCGCCAGCGACATGAAAGGGTCGTGGGCAGGCGCGATGGGTCAAAGCCAGTTTATGCCCTCGAGCTTCTTGAGCTACGCAGTCGACCAAAACGGCGATGGCCGGCGCGATATCTGGACGACGCAAGAAGATGTATTTGCCTCGATCGCGAATTACCTCGCCAGTGTCGGTTGGAAGGACGATCAGACTTGGGGCCGCGCCGTCCGGGTGCCAAGTTCTTTTGACCCATCGCTCGTCGGATTGGACACGGTGAAACCGATTGGCGCCTGGCAGTCAGCTGGCGTGCGGCGGCTCAACGGCACCGATCTGCCAACGCGGCAACTGCCGGCGTCAATCGTTCAGCCCGATGGTTCGGGCACCCGTGCCTACATGGTCTATGACAATTTCCGCACAACATTGAAATGGAACCGCTCGACCTATTTCGCGCTCGCGGTCGGCCGGTTGTCCGACAGCATGATCGCGCCGTAAAGATGTCCCGCGCGATTATGAGTAGGTGCCAAACATATCTATCCAATTCATACGCATTGGCACTGGACATTCGGAACGGCGGCGGCTTTCATCACGGGGAATTGGCGGGGAGGTGACTAGGCTGATGCGAGGTTGCCGTGTAGGTCACAGCATACGCGTCGTTGCCGCACTCGGCGCGTTGGCGGCGTTAGCTGGCGTCACCGGTTGCAGCGAAACACAGTTGGCCGCCCATGTTGTGAAATCAGTGGCCACGCCGGCCAACACCGCGCGAGAAACCCCGGCCGGAAGCGGCGGCAAGTACAAAGTCGGCAAGCCCTATCAAGTCAACGGTACAACCTATTTTCCGCGTGTCGATCCGGATTATAACCGTGTCGGCATCGCCTCATGGTACGGCGCGGATTTCCACGGAAAGCCAACTGCCAACGGCGATGTCTACGACATGAATGCGCTCACGGCTGCGCACACGACGCTGCCGATGCCGAGCAAGGTTCGGGTCACCAATATGGAGAATGGGCGGTCGCTTATTCTGACTGTCAATGACCGTGGCCCGTTCGTGAAAAATCGCATTATTGATGTGTCGCGCCGCGCGGCGCAGCTCTTGGGTTTCGCCCAGCAGGGGACCGCCAAAGTCAGAGTGGAAATCATAAATCACCGGACGGACGCGAACATTCAATCCGCCGCCCTGATCCAGGGTGACGGCGTGGGTGTGCCGCCAACTTACCCATCCGGGGGCGCCACTCAACCGGTCGGCGTTGATCCAGTTGCCGGCGTGAGCATGCAACGCGCCGCGCCGCCGCCCGGCGCCAAACTTTCGAACAAGGGTCCGGCAATGGTTCGGCCGGTTTTGGCGCGCGAAACTGGTCCGGTTCCCGCAGCTGCGGCAAACGCGCCGGCACCAGTGCCCGCGCCCGCGACTACGCCTGTCAAAGCGGTCGCCGCGCCGCCTCCAGCGACGAATGCGCCAGCCGCAATGCCGGTTGTCGCCGCAGCTCCAACAATACCCGCGCCGCGCGCCTTATATGTGCAAGGCGGTGCTTTTCGGAATCAAGACAATGCACGTGCTTTGCGTCGGCAATTCGTGCAGTTCGGACCGACCGAAATCAAACCGGCAACGGTTGACGGCAAGACCTTTTATCGCGTCCGATTGGGTCCGGTGTATGACACGGCGGATGCCGAGGATTTGCTGTCCCAAATTGTTGACGCCGGTCACGACCACGCCCGTTTAGTCGTGGAGTGATACCCCGGCGTCGCTGTTCGCCAACGGACATCGATGGTAGATTCGCAGCCATGACTTACCCCTTCACGCGCGTGTGTAGCCGCGCCCTCGCTACAGTCATCTTGCTCTCCGCCATCGGTATGACCGTCTGGGTCCATTCCGCTGTCGCGTTCGATACCGCGGCGCGAGAGGTCATCTTGATCGACGCGGAAACCGGATCAGTCATTCTCAACAAGGATGCGGACAAACCGGCGCCGCCCGCATCAATGAGCAAATTGATGACGATCTACATGCTTTTTGAGCGGCTCAAGGAAGGCGCGCTCTCGCTCGACGATACGATGAGCGTGAGCGAAAAAGCTTGGCGCATGGGCGGATCAAAAATGTTCGTTGAAGTGAACAGCAATGTGTCGGTCGAAGATTTGATCCGCGGCATTGTTGTGCAATCGGGCAATGACGCCTGCATCGTTGTGGCTGAGGGCTTGTCGGGCAGCGAAGAGGCATTTGCCGAAGCAATGACCGAGCGCGGGCGTGAGATCGGATTGACCAATTCGAGTTTCACCAATTCGACCGGTTGGCCGGATCCCGGCCACTTTATGAGCGCGCGTGATCTTGCAACGCTGACACACCGTTTGATTGTCGATTTCCCCGAATATTTCCCCTATTTCGCCGAGCTGGAGTTCACTTACCACGAGATTAAGCAGGGGAACCGAAATCCTCTGCTGTACAAAAACATTGGCGCCGATGGCATGAAGACGGGACACACGGAAGAGGCGGGCTACGGCCTGACCGCAACGGCCGAGCGCAATGGACGCCGACTTATTCTCGTGATCACCGGCTTGGACTCGGTTCAGGCGCGTTCCAGCGAGGCCGAGCGCATTCTCGCCTGGGGATTTCGCGAAACCAAGAATTACACGCTGTTTAAGGGAGGCGAAGCGATCGAAAGCGCCGACGTTTGGCTGGGCGTCGATTCACAAGTCCCGTTGGTCCTTGATGACGATTTCACAATCACGATGAGTCGCGAGTCGCGAAAAGAAATGTCGGTGAAAGTCGTGATGGATGCGCCGGTGCCGGCACCGATCGAGCAAGGCGCCGAAATCGCCACACTCATCATCAGCGCTCCCGACATGGACACGATCGAGTTGCCGCTCAAAGCGGGCACTGCGGTCGAGCAGCAAGGCATCGTCGGCCGCCTTTGGTCCGCGGCGACCTACAGCGTGTTCGGATCTCTCGGACGCTAGCGGCGAGTCACACGCTGCCAACAACAAAGCATGGCCGCGGGCAAATTCATCACGTTCGAAGGCGGTGAAGGGGCCGGCAAGTCCACCCAATGCCGACTGCTGGCGGATCGACTTGAAGCATCGGGCCTTGAGGTCATCGTAACGCGAGAGCCGGGCGGCACTGAGGCCGCCGAGGCGATCCGCGCATTGCTTGTCGACGGCGCGGTCGATCGGTGGGACGCAACCACAGAAGCTCTGCTGCACTTCGCGGCGCGGCGCAACCACATGGTCGACTTGGTTTGGCCAGCGTTGGCGCGCGGCACATGGGTGGTGTGCGACAGGTTCGCCGACTCCACGATGGCCTATCAGGGCTATGCCATGAAGCTGGGCCGTTCCGCCATCGAGACCCTAAATGACCTGGTACTCGGGGACTTCGCTCCCGATCTCACATTCATTCTCGACTTGCCGGTTGAGCTGGGTCTGGCGCGCGCTGCCGAACGCGGCGGCGCGGACCGCTACGAGCGCATGGACGCCGCGTTTCACCAGACGCTGCGTGACGCATTCCTGGACATTGCCGCGCGAGACCCCACACGCTGTCACGTTGTAGATGGCGCCGGCGATGTTGAAACGATCGCGGCGGCTGTGCACGCTCACGTGTCCAAGACGTTTGCCGCCAGCCGAACATGACCGAAGAAACAACCGAACCCGTCAAGCCGCGTGCCAATCCCGACCTGATCGGACATGAAATCGCCGAAGGAAAACTCCGGCGCGCGTTCGAAAGCGGGAAGATGGCCCACGCGTGGATGATCACCGGGCCGCGCGGAATCGGCAAAGCCACGCTCGCTTTCCGGTTTGCGCGGTTCGTCCTCGCGGGCGGGGCCGCGCAAGGCGATTTAATGGGCCTGAGCGGGGTTGACGAAGGCGACAGCGATCTCTTTATCGATCCCGCGAACGAAGTGTTCCGACGCGTTGCCGCAGAGGGCCACGCCGACTTGCTGACCATTGAGCGCACGCGCGACCCACGCTCAAAGAGCGACCGCGTGCGCAACGAGATCGTTGTCGGTGACGCGCGGCGTCTTCGCGACTTCTTGGCGTTGACGCCGGCCGAAGGCGGCTGGCGTGTCGCAATCATCGACGCGGTTGACGAAATGAACCGCAACGCCGCAAACGCGGTCTTGAAGCTCGTCGAGGAACCGCCGCCGCGCGCGCTGCTTTTGCTGGTTTGCCATGTCCCGGGGCGCGTCCTCGCGACATTGCGTAGCCGGTGCCGCCGCCTCACGCTCTCGCCCCTGCCGCCGGACAG
>JANQOH010000273.1 GCA_028289725.1 Alphaproteobacteria bacterium | reverse complement strand
AACGGGCAAACTGGGCGTTGGTCACCTCGTGGCGCATCAAGCGAAACGGCGCGACGCTCACTTCCCGCGGTGCTTCGTCCACTTCGCCGTTCGCATCGCCTTTGATGAAGGTTCCGCCCGGAATGTCGACAAGGTAGTCCGCCGGGCTCGCGGCCTCGCTGCTCGGAGCGAACGCCCAGAACGTAAGGAACACGGAAGCGAACAGGTGCCGGCCCATGGCCCGAGTGTAGCGCGTTCAATGAAAGACCACAGCGCCGCCGGGGCAAACGCAAGAAAACGTGAAGCGTTTAGGTCTCGATCGGTGTGTCTTCGCGGCCGCCCCATTCGGTCCAAGAGCCGTCATAGACCGCGACGTCTTCCTTGCCAAGAAGGTACAGCCCAAGCGCCAAATTGCACGCGGTCACACCCGAGCCACAGCTCGTGACAATTGGTTTCTTCAAATCGATCCCGGACTCGCGATAGAGGGCGGTGAGTTCCCCCGCCGATTTCATGGTTTTGCTATCCGGGTCATACAGTTCAAGAAATGGCTGGTTGAAAGCGCCAGGCATATGGCCGCCACGCAGCCCCTTGCGTGGCTCCGGTTCCGATCCATTGAACCGCCCGCGCGAGCGCGCGTCGAGAATCTGCTCCCGGCCATTATCGATATTGGCGGCTACTTGATCGCGGTCGCGAACGAGCAAGCTGTTCATGCGCGCCGTGAAATGCCGTTCTTGGATCGCGGGTTCGCCGGAATCGGTGGCGCGGCCTTCAGCCACCCATTTTGGCAGACCGCCATCGAGAACGGAAACGTCGCCATGTCCGAACAAGCGGAACATCCACCACACACGCGCGGCACTGCCGACACCGGTCGCATCATAAACGACGATCCGCACCCCATCGCCAAGGCCCAACCGGCGCACCCGGCTCGCAAACTTTTCAGCGCTCGGAATCATGTGGGGCAGCGACGAGTCGGCGTCCGCGATATCATCGATATCAAAATACACCGCGCCGGGTATGTGGCGCTCGGCAAATTCGGCGCGCGGGTCGCGGCTTAGTTGCGGCATGTGCCAAGACCCGTCGACCACGCGCACATCGGGCGCATCCAAATGATCGGCAAGCCATTGCGTCGATACAAGCGCCTGTGGATTGGCGTAGTCCATGTTTCCTCCGAAATCAGAAGCCGCGCTTGGGCGCGCGGTCAGTCTTCCAGCGCGACGACGATGCGCCGGTTGTGGCGACCCTTATTCTCAATTTTGCTGACACGCACGCGACCGATCTCACCAGTCCGCGCAACGTGTGTGCCGCCACACGCTTGCAGGTCAATGCCGTCCACGTCGATCAGGCGCACGCGTCCGGCGCCGCGCGGCGGCGCGACCGACATGGTTTTGACCAAGTCGGGCTGCGCATCAAGCTCTGCATCTGTCACCCAGCGCGATGTCACCGCATGATCCTCGTCGATCAGCTTGTTCAGGGCATCGGTCAGGGCCTGTTTGTCGAGTGACGTGTCGGGAAGATCGAAATCAAGACGGCTCTTGTCCGGCCCCACTTGACCACCCGTCACGGCGCCTTCAACCAATGCGGACAACAAATGCAGGCTGCTGTGCATCCGCATCAGTTTGTGACGCCGGGCCCAATCGATCTCGGCCGTGACTTCCGTGCCGGTTTCCAAGACGGGCGCGCCGTCTTCGGGGACATGGCAAATGTCGTCGGTGTCGTGGCCCTTAACCGTATCGATGATCTCGACCGTCCGCCCGTCCGCCGTCACCAGCGTGCCAATGTCCCCCGGTTGCCCGCCACCACGGGCGTAAAACACCGTGCGGTCAAGCCTGATACCCTGTTCGTCATTGCCGACGATGCGCGCCGAACAGCGCGTCAAATACGGATCATCGCGAAACAGCAGTTCACAGCCCAACGATCGGCTCCCGCCCCAGCCATTCGGGCACCGGCAGATTTTTGGACCGCAGAAACTCGGGATTGAACAGTTTGCTGGCGTACCGGCTGCCATAGTCGCACAGGACCGTCACGATCGTATGCCCGGGCCCCATGGCCTTCGCCATCTTGACCGCGCCGGCGACGTTGATGCCGGTGGAGCCGCCCATCACGAGGCCTTCGTCAATCACCATGTTGAAGACAACGTCCAAGG
>JANQOH010000259.1 GCA_028289725.1 Alphaproteobacteria bacterium | reverse complement strand
GCTCTCGAACCCAATCACTAGGTGATTGAGCCCAATATCGCGGTAGCCCCGTGCATCGTCGGCGATCTGTTCGGCCGACCCTGTGAACGCGCGTCTGCCGCTGTCGGTGGCCGGGCCCAGATCGTACCAGGGCACGAACATCGCCGTGTCAATGCTGGCCGGATCCCGTCCGGCGTCGGTCGCATGGCGTTGGACGTCCGATAAAGCGTCCGCGTAGGCCGCGGGCGTATCGAGCCGGAGCCGCGGATTCGCGATGACCGGGTACCAACCCTCGCCGAGACGTCCGGCCCGACGCCGTGCAGGCTTGCCTTCACCGCCGACCCATATCGGCGGATACGGGCGCTGGACCGGCTTCGGGTCAAACAGGATGTTTTGGAAGGAAATGAAATTCCCTTCAAAACTTGCGACGCTCTGGGTCCACAGCGCGCGGAATGCACCGATATAGTCTTCGGATGCTGTCGCCCGCTGATCGTATGGAGGCGATTGCAATGCCGCCATTTCCTCCGCCATCCAGCCGATGCCGACACCAATCGTCAAACGGCCACCCGAAAGAACATCCGCTGTCGCCAACATCTTGGCCGCCAGGACCGGCGGGCGATGCGGCAAGACCATCACCGACGTCAGCAAACGGAGTTTTGTCGATACACCGGCCACGAACGCGAGCGTCATGAGCTGCTCTAGGCAGGTTCCTGTATCCGCCGCCGGCCAGATGCCGCTATCGCTGTACGGGTATTTCGAGTCTACGGTATTTGCGGTGATGACGTGGTCATTGAATCCAAGTGTCGCGAAGCCACATTCTTCGCACTTTTGCGCAATGGCCTGAAGTCCTCCTGGCGTCGCGCCAGGTCCACGCGTTCCGATGTGCAGCCCAAAATCCATGTGTGCCCCCCCGGATGTGTCTGCAGTAGATATATCAGGCGACCATATTAAAAATGTCGGCGCGCGCAATGCCAATCATCGCCGAATCAATGAACACCTGCGCGCAAACCGCGTGGACAATTGCGAGCCGGCACGCAAGAATCGAAAAAAGATCGCCTGGGGAGTGCGACGCATGAAGAGATGCTCACCATGTTTCGTGACAGTGCTCATGACATTGTGGTGCGCGCCGGCATTCGCAGACTGGACTGAGATTCGCATGAACCGTATCGGACCCGACGGCGTCGGGGCCGAAATCGGATTGGTTGAGGCAATCGACAGCTGGTTTACGACGCTCGCGACCTTAATGTTCGATATCTCGGGTCTGGCGCCCGGAACGTACAAAGTTTGGCTGCACCATGTGCCGGATTGCGGCACGGCGACGGTTGAGGGAATCCTTTTGGCCGGTCACGCGGCTGGGCCTGTTTATGATCGCGACGATGGTATCGAGGGGATGGTGCGCGGCCACCTCGGAGAGATCGAAATCACGCCCGATGGTGAAGTAACCCGAACGTTGAGCATCAAACCACCGGCGCTGATCGACGGCGCGGAAAAGCTGACGGTCACGGAAATGCGCGGCCGCGCCTTGGTGATTCATCGGACCGGCGATGGGCTTGATACCCGGGTGGCGTGCGGAGTGGTACCGGTGGCGGCGGAGCAAACAGCCGAGTAAAACCAAGTGCGGCTGTTAAGCACTTGCCCCGGCGGTCAGTTCGGCGGTGACCTCGATTTCAATAACAAAATCCGGGCGCATGAAACGCGACACCTCGATCCACGTTGCCGCCGGCGGTGCGACGCCATCATAAAATTTCGCACGCACCGGCAGGGCGCTACGAAACGCCTCAATATCGCTGACGAAAATCATCTCTTTGACGACGTCCGCGAACGACGCGTCATGAGCGTTTAGTGTCTTCTCAATCAGTTGGTAAATCTGTTCAAGTTGGCCGCGCATGTCGCCCGGCGCGACGACTTGATTGTCGGCGCCGACGCTGCAGGTGCCGGATACAAAAAGCCAATCTCCCGAACGTACGGCTTGGGCGAAACCCAAATCCTTCTCCGCGTCGCGGATATGAAATACTTGCGAGGCGCGTGCCATCTCTCGACCCCTTTTCATTTGTCCAAGGTACGAGAATAAATGATGGGGACGCATCTTGTCGCGCCAACAAAGCAGCACGAATGCAGTAATGAGGCCGGGGATGGTCCGCGTAATTAATATGTACGCTAACGAAACCTGATTAGTTCCCGCCGAGCAGACGGCGCGCGATGATGTTCGCTTGGATTTCGCCTGCGCCCTCGAACACGTTCAGGATGCGTGAATCGACCAGAACCCGGCTAATCGGATATTCCTCGGCATAGCCATTGCCGCCATGGACTTGCATGGCATTGTCCGCGTTGGACCAGGCAATGCGGGCGGCAAGCAGTTTGGCCATCCCGGCTTCGAGATCACAGCGATGGCCGGCGTCTTTCTGGCGCGCGGCAAACCAAGTGAGCTGTCGCGCAACCATGG
>JANQOH010000241.1 GCA_028289725.1 Alphaproteobacteria bacterium | reverse complement strand
ATTTTCTCGGGTCGGTCCCGTTCGGTCTTCTGCTGGCGAAAGCGTTCAAGCTTGGCGATCTCCGCCAGATTGGCTCCGGCAATATCGGCGCGACGAACGTGCTGCGCACTGGCCGCAAGGGTGTCGCGCTCCTAACGTTGCTGCTCGACGGCGGTAAGGGCGCCGCGGCCTATCTCATTGCGAACTCCATGTACGGCCCCGATGTCGGGGTGATCGCGTGCGTGGCCGTCGTTGTTGGCCACCTGTTCCCCGTCTGGCTCAAGTTTCGCGGCGGCAAAGGCGTCGCCACCACCCTCGGGGTGCTGCTTGCCGTGAGTTGGCCCGTCGGCATCGCCACTTGTTTCACCTGGCTCGCGACGGCAGCCTTATTCCGTTTTTCATCGCTCGCCGCGATTGTCGCGATGATCGCGGCGCCCATATGGCTCTGGCTCTTGCTCGACCTGCAACGCGCCGGAAATCTGCCACCGCTGTGGCCAGGCGAACCACGACACGTTGAGGTGGCCGCCCTTCTCTCCCTGCTGGTCATCCTCCGCCACTACGCGAATATTCGCCGCCTCATCGCCCGTACTGAACCGAAGATCGGCAACAAGGCGGACTGAAGCTTCGGTTAGTTGGCTCGGTTACAGGTCATCGGATCATCCGGCCAAAACGACAATGTGCCATCTAAGACATTTGGAATAATACGCAGTCCTCTGATATCGCCGCCCATCGTTTCATGGCTGAGAATGACCGGTGAGGCATCAAAATAACTCGCATGCTTGGCGTGGTCGATAAACCACGCCAATACGTCCGCTACGTGGTCGCCGTCGAAATCCGCGATGGCGACGAGGTGGATCGCGTAGAACCAATCTTTCGTCTCGATTTCGAACCCATCGTTTAGGAACAGCGGCGGCGGCAAATCGAAATCGGAATAGCGATAGGAGTCCGCGGGTCGTCGTGGACCAAACGAAGACCCGATTGAGCCAAGATCAAACCGCTCAAAAATATCGCGCGCCAGCCGATCGGCAGCCCAAGGGCTTTCATGCGCTGATTGCGCCAGGCAAAGCACCGGTAACTCAAAGCACTCGTGATAGTCGGAGAAAGACTTTGTACCGTAGGTGAGCGAAAGATCGGCGCCTTCATCGACCAGTGCAAACAATTCCGCACAGGATTTGATCGTCACGCCATCAATATCTACGGCATATCGCTCCTCCGCCATGATTGCATCGAAATCAACCAAACGACTGGTATCCCCGAACCAATGGATCGGCTGCAATTCGCTGGCGACCGCTACAGAACTTGAAACAGCGCCGAGCAAAAGCGCTGGCGCGATCCCTACGGTCTTCGGATGTCTCCGTGATTCCATGACAGAAACGTCTGCGGCATCATCCTTACGTTCGGTTCTGCCAAATAGTACCAAGAGTTGTAGGCAACTTGACCACTTGGTTTCTCTCACGCATCGTTTCTCAGCGATGAACCAGACCGCGCCCACCTCCGAACATGACGGCATCACCGATAAAGAGCGGCTTGATCGGCTGCGTTTGTCCCGGAGCGAGCACGTTGGGCCGGTCACTTTTTTGAATTTGGTGGCGCGTACTGGCAGTGCCTCGGCGGCATTAGAGGCACTACCGGGACTTGCAAAACGAGGGGGACTGCGGCGCGGGATCAAGATCTGTCCGCGTGACACTGCGGCGCGAGAACTTGAACAGCTTGAACGCGCCGGCGGCCGGATGATCACGCTTGGCGAACCCACCTATCCGGGGCCCCTTGCCGCGATTGCTGATCCGCCGCCGGTGCTGAGCGTCATGGGCCACGTCGATCGGCTGGACCGCGACGCCGTGGCGATCGTCGGTGCGCGGAACGCATCCGCGTCGGGCGGCCGGTTCGCACGCGGCCTGGCCGCCGATCTCGGCGCCGGCGGTCTCACTGTGGTGTCCGGCATGGCGCGCGGCATTGATACCGAGGCGCATGTTGGCAGCTTGGAGACCGGAACAGTCGCGGTGCTCGCAGGCGGTGTCGACAATAT
>JANQOH010000232.1 GCA_028289725.1 Alphaproteobacteria bacterium | reverse complement strand
CATCACCGGCTTTGCGATAGAGCGCGCGCGGCAACCGTTCGGCTTCCTCCCAGGCATCGACATGTGGCGCGATCTCGTTCTCGACAAACCGCCGCACGGTTTCACGCCAAGCCGCATGATCCTCGGTGTAATACGGACTCCGTTCCATGGCCGGCGCCTCTCGCACAAGAACAATGAACTTCTCGACGAATTCAGCGAACCCACACGCCACAATGCGTGGTCGGGCCCTATCAAGAGGCTAGTCAGTCCAGCGTGCGGGAGCAATTCGCACCGCGCCGACGCATCCGTTCCTAGAACGAAACACCGCCACGGTCGCGGCGATAAGAAATCGCACGAACCAATATGCCCGGTCACGAAACAGTGGTCGTCGGGAAAAAGATGGTGGGCGCACAAGGACTCGAACCTTGGACCCGCTGACTAAGAGTTGGCGGTCGTCCCCCGGATTTCTTTGGTTCCTTCCAACTTATTCTCACGCACATACCCGTTTGGACCGGATGAGTTGGAAGTCCGAGAACAGGCTGTCGATGTACAGCATTCGGCCTGCGCGATCGCATCGAATGGACGCGGCCACGACTCTGCCGGTCTCACTCGACCGCAACGTAACACCGGTCGTTCTGATGGCAGAAAACGGCTCATCGTCTACGTCGCGTCGATCCGGCTCGGTTGCTGATTTGAGGGTTGCCCGTGACGCAGCACGGAGCCGTGGCCAAAAGTCTCAGAGGCCCGAACATCTTTCGGCTTTAGCGGCGATTTGGGGCCAACGATTTTACGGTACTTGCTTTCTGGTGGTGCACCGACATGTTTGTCATCTGATTCATGGGCATCCATGACGTTCCTCCCTTTATGTAGTCATCGGAGAATTGTTTTGGTTTGGTTCGCCAGTGGAATAGGCTTGTTGACCGGATGTCTTGTGATGGGAGCAACTCGGACTAGTTTCGTTTGCGCCAGAATCGGCAACTATTCACCCAAAACAGGCATCTGAGTATTTGCCAGCGGTAGGTGCTTTTCGGATTGCTAAGTCACTTGATGTCGAGCCGGATGAAATCTTCTCCCTCAGGGGGCGGAGGCGCGTGGCAGCGGCTAAGCCAGTATCGGGCGGGCCCGTCATTCGGATTCTCGTCGAGAAGCGCCGCAAACTCTTTCCCTGCCGCTGCCAGATCGCGCCGCCAATAGGCGGCCATCGCATTGGCAAACCTTGCACAAGCGTCAACGTCTTTTTCTTCGCATGTTGCCCGGGCGCTGACGATTTCATGAATTTCCAGCGGGATCGATTTGTTCACAAATTGAAACGTGCCGACCGGGCGCGAGACGATGTTACTCAGGTTATCTGTCACCGACCGGGTCGCGAGGACACGACTGCCGAGGATCTTGTTTAGGCCTTCAACGCGGCTCGCCGTATTGGGCACATCGCCGACAACGCCATAGTCATAATGTCCGCCGCCGCCGATCGCCCCCACCGCGGTCCATCCCGCATGTAATCCAAAGCGCGTCGGCAAGGCAAATCCGTCATCCCCGGCGGCCGCCACTTTCCGCTTGTTGAACCGGTCTATGGCGCGCGAAAGATCAACCGCGGCGAGGCACGCATTCTGTCGCGACTTCAGCGAATCCGGGTCGCCTTGCGCGCGGGTTCCGCCAGGCGCTTCCCAAACGCACATGGCGCTGTCGGCCACGATGTCGATCGTCCGGCCATGATGAGCGCTCTCGACAACCTCGTTCACAATACGCCAATACTGTCCCATGGAGGTCGCGAGCTTGAGCGGCGGCACGGTCTCCGACAATCGCGTGTATCCCTCAATGTCGGTTACCATGCAGGTCGCAAATCGCTCCTCGATTTCTGACGGAGCACGTCCCTGCGTTCCGGCTCGGTGCACCACGTCGGACGGCACATAAAAGGACATGGCTTCGGTAACGTTTCGTTCGCGCCGCCGCGATGCGACGAATTGCGCCGTCAAGCCAATCAGCAAGGCGAGCGGCAATTGCAGCAGCGCCGGCGTGGTGATCGGCAGCCACATGTTGTGATTAGCAAACGAATAATACGCGGCCGCCAGGACGAGCGCGCCAAGTGCCACAATGGCAATGATCGCGCGCACCCCGGACACCAGCAACGCAATCACACCCGCCAGCGCGCCGATCACAAACACAAGCGCGGCGGCATAGCGCAGGTCGAGGCGCCGAAGCGTGTCGCCATGAAGCAGGTTGAGGAAAGCCGTCGCGGCAATCTCGACACCGCTCATCGTTCCGAAAACAGTGAAGTGGCGGTCCTGCGGCGGACCCGAGGGCGCAATCGTGATCTCTTCGGTGGCCGGCGATAATCTGTCAGGGTCCGTGTATACCCAGTCATCGAATTCCGCGGCACCGATGAACACAACCCGGCCCGTCAAATCATCCGGCAGTGCGTCGGCCCTGAGCGCGGCGAACAAGGGCACCCGATCGAGCGATGCCGAACCGCCGTAGAAATTGACAAGGGCGTTGTGCGGCGCCGCATAGGCCCGCAACAGGGCCGCGACCCTAGCGACATTGGCATCCGACCCGCCGGCATCCCCCGCCGCGACGCGGACACGACTGAGCACTGCGTCCAACAAAGCGGGGCTTCGCCGGGTCCGCTCCCGAAATTCACCGAGCAACGCGGTGAGCGCTGCGAACTTTTCACGTGCCGCTAACGTGTGCGCGAAGCCGTAGGCTTTGTTGGAAGGCGGCTCGTCTATCGGGAACGCCGCTTCGATCAATCGCGCGGCATCCTCGCCCATCGAAGTGAAGGCATGCAATGTCAGCGCACTGACCGGAAGGGTCGCCACGTCTTCGCTCGCCATGCCAAAATTGGCGTAAACATGGACCCGGTCGCTGAGACGCACCCGCTGGAGCGGCAGCATGAACGGCGCGACGCCCATGGCGGCGTCCGACAAATAATATTGCGGCGACTCCGGCCGGCTTATGCTCGCCTCACTGCCGTCACCAAGCGGCAATGTCTGTCGGTTCCATCGTTGGAGAAGGACCACGCGCTCGGCATTTTGGATTTGCTCGAGCAACCTGCCGTCCTGATCCGGCCGGCTGGTGCCAAAGAACACATCGATCACAATCGCCGCAGCATTGCGTTCCGTAAGCAGGCGAATGAGCTCCGCATGCCGCGCGCGCGACAACTGGTTAATCGTCCGCACATCGTCGAGATGAAACGCAGACGGCCCGTCGATGCCGACAACAAGCGCCTCGGCCGGCGCCGAACGCTCGCCGCGCAGTTGGAATATCCACCCGAGTCCAACCTCTTCCTCCAGAGCGGCAGTAAACGGTAGGATCATGACTCCTACGCCAATGGCCCCGACAAGGAATCCGAACAAAAGAACAGTATGAGGTCGGATTCGCATTGTTTGACTTTTGGGCAATACCAAGGCCGGAGCACAGTGACGTCAATACTTGCCTAGGTCTTGACCGCTCCTGCCTCGGTTGGCGCACGCGACAGTTCAATGAAATCGGGCAACAAAATGCGTTAAGCAAAATCGAGAATCTTGATTGAACGCGCCTCCGTACATAGAAGCGATCGAAAAGAAATCATGCTCCCATTAACTAGCGTTCAAATCGCACGACGCATGCGTCTCAATTCAGAAAACGAGCGCATGGACAAATTTTCGACACGGCCCGACATCTTTCTCGGCTCGAAAATCTGCGGAACGATAACGCGCACGTCTTTACCGTGATCAGTCTGATTCGGTGATGAGTTTCACACAATCAATCCCCGAGTCAAATGACGATTTCTCATCAATTTGGCCGCCAAGAGCGGTACCAGTCGCGTCCGGGTCGGTTTTATTTTTAATACTATCTATTGTTGCCGCCCTGGCCTTCTCCAATTCCGCCTGCGCCAAAATCAAACTAGCCTGAGCTTGAGTCGCGGCAGCTTGAGATTGCGTCGCTTTGGCGATAGCCGTAAAGAATCGGGCCGGCACCTCAACGATGGCGCCCATTATTTCCAACGGCAGACTTGCGATTTCCAGCCCCTCGCTTGGTTTGTTAATACTGATACTCGTCAGCAGCCCATCCTCCAGCCCAATCTTGGTCACTTTTTTGACAGCGAGCGCCCGACTAATGTCGATCTTGCCAACATAGCGATAATTGGGAATCTCGATGATGACCCGGCGGCTCACCTTGCCATTCTCGTATATATCCAGAGGAACGGACACCGACGTGGTGAAATAAATGCCGTCTGTTCGTTCATCTGAAAAATTCTGGTCATCTAATGGATATTCACCGTCAGAGAAATCTGACGGTATCCGAAATTCTATAACTTTTCCCTTTGCCAAATTTGTGTTTAGTTTATTGATATCGCCAAATTGATCGAGAACGCTTGCCACCCCGCCGCTTCGTTTCGCATTCGAATCCAGGATGGCTTCGTAATGTGACGCTGTGAATTGCGATAACGCTGATTCGACGGATTGGCGCTCATCTTCGTCCAATGGATCAAAGGTCGCGGTATATACCGTCTCAAACTTGGCGATTTTCCGCTGCGTTGGCGATAAGATAGTTTTGCCTGACGGTGCGATCGCCGCACCGCCAAGCAGCGGAAACGCAACGACCGTTTCAGCAATACGCAGCGCGATATCATCGGTCCGATCCGCAGCGGCAAATTGTACCGACGTTAGCAAGCCATTCGATTTACGGGTGACACACAGGTCATCATCTGAGAGCAGGCTAGGATGGTAATTTAGAACGAAAGTGGCTTTTGGATCGGGATCATACTCCGTCCCGAGCAACTGGATTTCATACATGATCGGAACATTTCGCGAATCCAGACCAGCCCTAAGCTCCACTTTGATGCGACCTCGCGGCAGATGGTACGGTACGCCTTCAAGAACGACGTCTTGATCGTCGATATAAGTAGAGGTGATCGGCGAACAAGCCGCTCCAAGAAGCAAGATCCCTAGAACTCCCATCAGTTTTGTAGGCATAATTCACACCTCTTTGACGATTAAGCTTAAACTCCGTCACGATTCGAATGTAAGCGGAACTCCCAATCTCAGTTACGGTGCCGGTCCGCCCACAAACCCACCTCAAGTTACGCTTTGCTTGTAACCCGTCTGATCGATATTTACTCTATTACTTTACTGCTTTCAGATAATTAGGTCCCTCTGCCGCGCATCCTTGATGAGTAACGCGAAATTGAGAAAGCCGATGTGGACAGTGGGGCTCATTATTGCGGCGATTTTGCGCCATTCAATAATGAGCCCCCAGTTTATAGGATTACCTTTTTTGGAATCAGTTCAATTACAGATTTTACCAACCTCCATCATTGTTCATCAGTGCTGCAAACAGTAGTACTGACCGCCGACATACACCCAAACGCAATGGCCCGGATGCATGATGTGCAACCTCATTACTTCTGGATCGATCCCATAAGGATCGCCTGCGCTTATCGCGGCATTTATCTCGTCATCGCTATAAATGGGGGGATAGCCTCCCAACTCGAGCGTAGTCTTGTCCAGCGGTACGCGGGTGAACCCGCTTAAATTCTTATCATTGCTACAATTAGTGGCCTTATAAAAACTTCCACGATATCGAAACCAAATTTTTGCGACTTCCATCCAGTTCTTTTCGTGGAGCTGCACCCATACTTCGCTCGCCTTTTCGTTTACCTCGCATAAGGTCGGATTTTGCAGCTCTTCATCGACTTTGGCCATCGGGCCAATCAAGACATAGTAATATGGTGCTTGACTCTTGTCATCGCGTTCATAGGCGTAGTATGTTCTGAAGACTTCGAGATGTATGGCGTTGTGGGGTGGCTGTGAGCCATCCACTTTTTCGCCGGTACCGCTGACACCGGCTTTGGATCCAGTGAGCGCGTTAGCCTCAAACATCAAACAGATTTTCCCGGCGCAATCTGTATCACCTTCTTGAGCCCAACTTGTTGCCGAAAAGGAAAACGCGGCGAGCAGCAGAACCATAGACAGAGAACATCGTAATAGCGATAACATCGTAACCCCCTTTAGTTGCGATCATCAAAAAAACCAAACCGATAGTTCTTTGAGACTCAAATATTCTATGCATGATTAGCGAAATCACTTACTAATTATAAACAAATTTTCCGACCCACCAAATCTCGTCGCCTCCGACTAGTTTCTCCAGTCTAAAAATATAGCCTAATTTTGAATGCAATCATCTGGCCGGGCACTAATACAGGATTGCGGATATTTACGTCGTGAAATCGGAATTCTTGATTCAAGAGATTTCTTACCTCGAACGCGATCTGCCCGTATTGATTCGGAAATTGATACCCGAGGGTTAAATCAAATAGCCAAAAATTGTCAGACCCGCCTATTGTGGGGCCACCAGTCACTTGGCCGAAGTCGCCGCGTTGTCTGTAATATGTGCCTAATATTCCCGCTCGAACGCCGGACGTATCAAAATAGTTCGCTTGAAACCTAATCCGGTCAGTCCTTAATTTAGTGATTTGATTTGATGGAATTATTGCGAAAAAGCTTCGTCGAAATTTTTCACGTTGCGCTTCGATCGACGTGGAAAAATTGTTGTGAATTGGGACCGATATGTATGCTCGTCCCAGCCATTCCCAAAATTCATTCACTGCAACAGAAGGTGTGAGACCCGGTATGCTTTCCGGCACATTTAGGCTTCGTGTCGAAATCTCAAACCCTGTGTAAATACTTGGTATCGCGCTAAGGGCAGTGGAGAATTTTTGGTCGATCCCGAGCCCGTATCGCCAGGCATTGGTACCTTGCGTGTCGCTAAAAAACTGGTTGAATCCGGCTACCTGAGCCGGTTCGATCGTTTGATCCGAGATTAGCGATTTCGTGAGCGTGCGAAAGGCGGCTAACCGCAGCGTGGTGTTTGGCGCAGGATTCCAAAGGACGCCAATTTTTGGATTGAGTTGAATTCTGTTTCGGATGCCGCCCGAAAAATTGTCATAGCTCACACCGAGCGTTAGCGATAGTTTACTCAGAATGTTGAAGTAGCCATAAATGTACCCGTTTTTCAGATGTGATTTCGTTTCAGTTATTTGCGGTCCCAGCAGATTCAGGGGGAAAAATAGAAAGTTGACCTCATCGCGGCGCTCTGTACTGGAATAACCGCCGCCAACTACGAAATTTACATTGCTAACTATGTTTTGCAGATAGAGTGTGTTGCCAACCTTAATTAGACTCTGTATCTCGGCGGATTTTCCTTTGTCGGTCACGTCAAGGTCGGTGGCACCGACAATGTCGACCCTTGGTTCACTAATTTGACGTTGTAGATTGGCTATAATATCCAGGTTGGGGCCAAACTCGTGATGTAGCCCTAGCCTTGCACTGCGAGTCTCTTCAAATTGTCGAAGGTTATTTACGAAATTGCTTGGGTCGAAACTTAATGGCAGATCTCCCCTTTCGGACTCGAGCTTCCGGATTTCGAACTGAACCTTTGTACTCGGCAATAACTGCGCTTGAACGAGCATGTTCTGCGCAGTCGTGTCCAAGTCGCTATTT
>JANQOH010000223.1 GCA_028289725.1 Alphaproteobacteria bacterium | reverse complement strand
CGCGGGCTGGCGGTGAAGATTTCCGCCGCGCGCACCAGGCCATAAGACGTTTCGATGTTGGGCACCAGTTTGGTGGTCCCGACGGGAATACCGTCGCCGCGCACGAAACGCTGCACGGTATTCCCGTCGGGACCACCAAACTGGTGCCCAACATCGAAACGTCTTATGGCCTGGTGCGCGCGGCGGAAATCTTCACCGCCAGCCCGCGGATCGAAGCGGCGCTTCTCGCCTCCGAGGACTTGGCGAAGGACCTGCAGGCGGAGCGGGGCCGCGACGGCATCGAACTTGACTATCCGCGCCAGAGATTTTTGCTCGAATGCCGCGCGGCCGGCGTGATGCCGATCGACATGCCGTACACGTGGGACGATGTTGAAGGCGTGGTCGCCGACACCAAACGCGCCAAGTGCCTCGGCTACCAAGCCAAGAGCGCGGTGCAGCCCGATCATGTCGCCGCAATCAACGCCGTTCTGACCCCGAGCGCCGACGAAATCGCGCTCGCCAAACGCATCATCGAAGCCTTCGAAACCGCCCGCGCCAAGGGCGAACCGCGCGCGCTGGTCGAGGGCGACCTCGTCGAAGTCCCCGGCTATCTCAGCGCCAAACGCACCTACGCCCGCGCCAAAGCCCTCGGCGTCGCGTGAAGCGGAAAAACAGAAATTTGCTTGCTGATAGGAGCAACAATCCCGTACTTCTTGAAAGAGGCAATATCTCGCCTGTCAGGGAGAAATCTCGCCATTCCTAATCGCCAAATCAAATACATAAGTTTTTAAACTCATGACGATTTCGTCTTGGGTGATGAATTCAATAATAAATTCAGTGGACGTCGCGTTTTCTATGTCTTCTGGGGGATCAAGAAACAAAGAGTAACCCCAGCGCGGAAATATCATCTTACATATCGATAAATCTATGTAATTTGCGCACTCAAAATCATCCTTCCTCAATATTTCATAGAATCTATCTTTATCATTTTTCTCGGTATCCAATATGGATCTATAATATCTCTCTAGCTCGATATTCGCGTCATTCAATTCTTTGTTTCTTTGTTCCCTGTATATCTGCCTATCTGCTTCTGGAAACTGGTCTGAAACCACCGCGGCCGGCCGAATTCCCGTGCCAAGGTGGCTCGAATAGATTTTCATTAAGACGGGGTTTGGCTTCGACGAACATCCAATTGAGCAAGTGAGCAATATTACGACGAATATGCTCCAAAGGGCTCGTCGCACACTGGTCGCCCAAGAATGATGGCGGCATGGTTCTTGGTGCCGCGAGTAGGTCCGTTGAAAATACGCCAGCGCCATTTTTTTTTGTTCCTTTGCACACAGTGAAGCTGTCCTGAATGCTCACCTGCGTGGGATCTGCGGGATAATTATGACCTAACCTACGCGCCGCTACTCTTCTGCGGCAGCAGGGTCGATGGTGGCGAGGCCCCGGCGGATTTCGGCCAACAGGACCGACCGCAGCGGAAATTCCTCGACCGGGCCGGACATGTGCTTTCGCCAAACCGTTTCGAAATCGCTCTTTGCCAGCGCAACGACATACGCCCCGTCGCCCGACATCGCGATGCTGTGCAATGACGGAACTTTCCTTTTGCCCCAGATATTGAACAGTTCGGTCACTTCACCGTCGCGCCACAAAAACACGACCTGGGCCCGATGGCGACTTCCGGGCGGAAGTTCATCTACCGGGTGCGAACCCCAGTCGAAGAACGCGACGGCGCCGGTCGTCGGGGATCCCGTCAGCGAATGCATGCGGAAAGTCTTAGCGGAAGCGGAAGAGAGGGCATTTGGAACGATGGCTGTCACGTCGTCGGCCGGTCGGTCGTAAATGAAGCCGGTGACGTCTGCTCTTTGAAAGGTAGCCGTTTTGGGCCCTTGCGCGGCGCTGCCGCCATTGAAGGCGATTTTGCCTCTACCTAGGTACGCCACGGAAAGCGGGAGGGTTTCCTCAATGGTTAGAATTCCGGATTGACGGGTGAGGGCCATTTCATCATTGCCCGTTTCCAGGTCGATCCTGCGCAGCGTATATCTAAACCACTCTGCGCCTGCCTCAGCGGACGCAAAAGGCACGCTCGTGTCCGGCGTGCTCGTGTCCGGCACGCTCCAATGCCGATTGCCGCCCAAGTAGTAGACCGCTGCATCGCCGGGCTCATCCACGATGATCGGCGATTTAGGAATAATGAAGGTTTCCACGAATTCAGGCCTGCTAGATTCCCCAAGCCAACTAGGATCGAAATTGAGGACCTTCTTGCGGCCATCGGTCAGCATTCGGACGCGCCGGTCAGGCAGATAGAGCATTGCGATATTGTGGCCGAGCGCCTCGGGCGGGCAATCGGGGCGCCAGCAGAACTGGATCAGCACCAAGAAGTTTCCGTCCGGCGAGTAACTGGCGGCGAACCATTCGAGACGCGTGTCTTTCGGCCGAATGATCTCGACGGTCTGGGTTTCGAAATCATAAACGCCGAGATGATACTGGCTGCGGACCCCGCCCTCTTCTAGATTAAAGAAATCGAAGACCATGTAGCGGCCGTCGAAGGACAGCGACGGTCGGTTGATGTGCAGGTCGTAGCCGTCCGGATACTCTTTGCCCGCATAGGGCTGCCCGCGATACTCGCGCAGCTCGCCAACGCATGCGGTTAGGACAACCGAAAATCCGAGCAAGACCACTGGGCGCGGCAACCATAGATTTAGGTGCCGCGCGACAAAAGTTAGTGCCCTAAATTTCCAGCGCATTTTTCGTCCTTTTTGAGGTATCGATCGATCCGGTTGGAGCAGCCGCTGCTTACCCCCGCATCAGGCCTTCGAGTTCGTTTTCGGCCCAGCCGATGACGTCGTCCATCGAGTCGCCGCCTTGTGTGTAGCGGGCGACCAGGTTGGGGTAGACGCCTTGGGTTGCGATCGAGGAGGCGAACTCCGGCATCGCGGGATAGCCTGCCGCGATTAGGATTTCATCGCCGCGGACCGGGTAATTGTACAGCACGCCTTCGGGCGGGCCGGCGCTGGTCCAGGTGTCATTGTCCTCGTAGAAGGATTTGACCAGAGGTAGGTCGTAGCCTTGCGAAGCGCGGGTCATTTTGTCGACCACCGCGATGTCCGACATGGCGATCAGGAAATCCTTGGCCGCCGGAATATTGTCCGAGAAATCCCAGATGCCCCAGAAGAACGGCGCGTTGGCGCGGAAGCGGCCGTTCGGGCCGCGCGGCATGTCGTGGTGCCAAAGTTGCTCGGCGACCTCCGGGTTGTCGCGGCGCGCCACCGCCCACGCGCTCGGCGGATTGACGATCGACGCGCCACGCCCTGAGATGAGCCAGCGATTGTTGCCGGCGTCGTCCCACGCATAAACGCTTTGGTCCATGACGCTGGTGAGGCGTGCCATGTAGTCGAGCACCTCCCGTGTCGCGTCGGAATCGACGACAATGTCTCCGTCGGGGCTGATCAAGTCGGCGCCGAACGCGGCGAAGACCGGCGCGACCCAGTTGGTGGCATCGGGCACCGGCGCGATCGGCGCGCCGAACGGCACGTCGGCCTCGAACAGCGCGCCGGAGGCGGACAGGAAATTGTCATACGTCCAGCTATCGACCAGCGCTTGGTCCCGGTCCGGCCCGGCCGGGAACATCGCGCGCAGATCGATGCCCGCGTGCTGCTGATAGAGATCCAGCCGGGAGACCATGCCAAGGTTCGGCGAGCCTGACGGCGCCGGCACGCCGCGCCAAACCCCGTCCAAATGCGCCAAGAATTCGACCGAGGGCAAAAATTCGCCATACCGGCTTCGGACTTCAGCAATCAGGTCATCGACCTCAACCAATTTGTTGCGGAAGATCGACGGGAACCAGATTGGCAGACAATAGACGTCGTGGCCGGTTTCGGCGCGCGCCTCGGCTTGTGCGGTCAGCAGCAGCTTGTTGCCGATCGACGTGATGAAATCGACCTTGACCTCGACATTGTTCGCCGCGCCCCATTCGACGCAGATCTGTTCCATCACGTCGTTGACGCCCGGCACCCAGTGATCCCAAAGCCCAACGGCAAGTGAGCCGGCGGAGTGTCCGGCCTTGATGTAAGGCGCCACGCTCGCAACGGCGGTCGCAGCCGCGGTGTTCCGAATAAATTTCCGGCGTGAGAGTCTCGACGACGCCATGGCGCACCTCCTGTTTCGGCGCGCGTGCCGGTGATCACTGAACGCGCACCTGGCACGGACGCAGTAATCTTTTGCGGCAGCGTAACGCGATCGACGGGCACCGCCCACGGAATTGTTGGCCGCCGCCCTCTTTCGAGCATTGACACGGTTGGGAGGAGGCTGGTCTTTGACGGGAGGTGCCGACCGTTGAAACCGAAAGGGAGAGCGAACCGTGACACGGGCCAATCGGGTGAACCGGCAATGGCGGCTTGCCGCTCGGCCGGACCAGGAAAGCGCGGCAGGCGCCGAACATTTCGAATGGGAAGAAGCGGCGGTCCCGGATATCGCCGATGGGCAGGCGTTGGTGCGCACAATCTACCTCTCGCTCGATCCCACCCAGCGGATTTGGATGAGCGAGATGGAGCAATATATGGAGCCGGTCGCGGTCGGTGACGTGATGCGCGGCGGCACCATTGGTGTGGTGGAGGAGTCGCGTGCCGAGGGTCTGGCCCCCGGCGATCTCGTTCAGGGGTTTTGGGGCTGGCAGGATTATGCGGCGGTCGACGCGGCGGGCCTGCGCGCCAAATTGCCGGACGATGACACGCCATTACTCGCCTACATGGCGGCGCTCGGCGCGATCGGCTGCACCGCCTATTTCGGCCTGCTCGACGTTTGCGACCCCCAGCCGGGCGAGACCGTCGTGGTGACCGCCGCAGCCGGCGCAGTCGGCTCGATCGTCGGCCAAATCGCCAAGATCAAAGGCTGCCGCGTCGTTGGCATTGCCGGTGGGCCCGAGAAATGCGGCTGGATCACGGACGATCTTGGCTTCGACGCCGCCATCGACTATCGCGCCGAGGACGTGCCGTCGGCGCTCGCTAAACACTGCGCGGACGGCATCGACGTGGTGTTCGAAAATGTTGGCGGCGGTTTGCTCGATGCGAGTCTTGCATTGGTCAACCAAAACGCCCGCATCGCCTTGTGCGGCTTGATCGCGCAGTACAATGCGGCGGGGCCCGTTCCAGGGCCAAAGATGTTCCACATGATTTTGAT
>JANQOH010000214.1 GCA_028289725.1 Alphaproteobacteria bacterium | reverse complement strand
CGCTCCCGGACCCGACATAGGAGCCGACCAGCGTCGCCGGCGCAGCCTTGGCGGCCGCCGCGTCGTCTGCATTAAGCCGGCCGGCATCGACCATCGCCGACAAGACGATCGCGGCCCGTTCGCGCGCGCCGCTCAAATTGCGCGTCGGTGCGTAGCGGCTCGGCGCTTTGGGTAAGCCGGCCAACATGGCGGCTTCGGCGAGATTGATGCGCCGTACCGATTTACCGAAGTAGCGCATGGACGCGGCCTCAACGCCATAGGTCCCGGCGCCCAGATACACCCGGTTCAGATAAATCGTGAGCAGCTGGTTTTTGGTGAACCGATGTTCGAGCCACACGGCGAGCAGGACTTCTTGGACCTTGCGACGCAGCGTCCGGTCGTGGGTGAGAAAAACATTTTTCGCGACTTGCTGGGTGAGCGTGCTGCCGCCCTGCACGAGATGACCGGCGCGCAAATTCGTTATGGCGGCGCGCACGATGCCCCAAACGTCGATCCCGAAATGATCGAAGAAACGGCGATCCTCGATCGACACCACCGCATCAATCAAATGCGAAGGCAGATCGTCGTAAGAAACATATTCGGCGTAAACCTCACCATAGGTCGCGAGAACGAGACCGTTCGCGGCGGTGATCGTCACACCGGGCGCGCGCGTCTGGCCTTCCAATCGGCTGATATCCGGAAGGTCGTAGGCGTAATAGGCGATCATGGCGCCGACGGCGACGCCGACCCAAATCCCTGCCACCACCGACCAATAGGCCACCCAACGGCCTATGGCGCCAAAGCCGGGCCAATGAAACTGCGCGCGCGTTTGCTGGCGCCGCGCCGGGGCCCTGCCGCCCTTGCGTGCCGATGATTTACGAGCGGACGATCGCCGCTTGCCCGCTGACCTGGTCCGCGCCATGCCGAGCGTTTTAGCGGCGAAACCTTAGTTTGCGATTAACAGGTCCGGTCTCGCCGCCGCTACACGTCGAGATTGGCCACGTCCAATGCGTTCTCTTGAATGAAATGGCGGCGTGGCTCGACCAAATCGCCCATCAGCGTGGAGAACAAATCGTCCGCGTCATCGGCGTGGCTGACCTTCACCTGCAATAAGGTCCGGGCATCTGGATCGATTGTGGTTTCCCACAACTGGTCCGGGTTCATCTCCCCGAGCCCTTTATAGCGCTGGACCGTCGTGCCCTTGCGGCCAAGATCCAACACGGCGTCAAACAGAGAGATCGGCGATCGGATCGGCTCAATCCGTTGATCCTTTGCTTCCAGCACCGCCGGCCATGCGTATAGCTCTTGCAGCTCCGCGCTCGCCGCGTTGAGCCGCCGTGCCTCGGCGCTTTGCAGCAAAGTTTGATCGATCCGATAGGTCGCCGTCCCGCCGCGCGCGGCGAGTGTGAACTCCAACGCCCCGTCCTCATTCACGCGGCTCGTCCAACCGTCTTCGCCAGGGGCCGCCAAGGCGTTCAGACGTTGCGCCACATAAGCCGCGACTTCGGCCGCCGTGTCCGGCTGGCTAATCAGCTCCAAATCAAGCGCCCCGGCCACCGCCGCTTGCTCGATCAGCCCAGGGTCTTCACGCCGCGCAAGCGTGCGGAGCCACTTTGCCTGGTCGCGCGCCTTGACCACAATTTCACGCAGGTCGTTGCCGGCGCGCGCGACCTGTTCGCCTTCCTTGCCCACGAGCAAACGCGCGTCTTTCAGAGCTTCGTCGATGAGAAAATCATCGAGCTCGGTTTCGTCCTTCTTGTACACCTCGCGGCTGCCGCGCTTCACCTTAAACAAGGGTGGTTGCGCGATGTACAGATAGCCGCGGCTGATGATTTCGGGCATGTGCCGATAAAAGAACGTGAGCAGCAATGTACGGATGTGGGCGCCATCCACATCGGCATCGGTCATGATGATGATTTTGTGATAGCGACATTTCTCAATGTCGAAATCTTCGCGCCCGATACCGGTGCCGAGCGCCGCGATCAGCGTGCCGACCTCCGCCGACGACAGCATCTTATCGAACCGGGCCCGTTCGACGTTCAGGATTTTTCCGCGCAAAGGCAACACGGCTTGATTCGCGCGATTGCGGGCTTGTTTCGCGGAACCACCGGCGGAATCACCCTCCACCAAGAACAATTCGCTCTTGGCGGGATCACGCTCCTGACAATCCGCCAGCTTGCCCGGCAGGCTTGTCACGTCCAACGCGCCCTTGCGCCGGGTCAGCTCGCGCGCCTTGCGTGCCGCTTCGCGCGCGGCCGCGGCTTCAACCACCTTTGCGACAATGTTTCGCGCATCCGCCGGATGCTCTTCGAACCACTGTCCCAATCGGTCGCCGATAATGCCTTCCACAACCGGCCGCACTTCAGACGAAACAAGCTTATCTTTAGTTTGCGAAGAAAATTTCGGATCCGGCACTTTGACCGACAAAACGCAGGTCAATCCCTCGCGCATGTCATCGCCGGTGAGCTGAACTTTCTCTTTTTTCTGGATGCCTGATTCAGTTGCGTAGCTATTCACGGTACGCGTTAAACCACCGCGGAAACCCGCCAAATGCGTTCCGCCATCGCCTTGTGGAATGTTGTTCGTAAAGCACAGAACATTTTCGTGATAGCTATCATTCCACTGGAGCGCCATCTCAACACGGATGCCGTCGCGTTCGCCGTCGATCGTGATTGGGGGGGCGTGCAACGCTTGTTTGTTGCGGTCGAGAAATTCGACGAAGGCCTCGATGCCACCCTCGTAGCGCATTTCCGCTGCCTTCGGCTCAACACCGCGATTATCGGTGAGCGTAATGCCGATGCCGGAATTCAAGAACGCAAGTTCGCGCAACCGATGCTCAAGAACCGCATAATCAAATTCGGTTTTCGAGAAAGTCACGGCCGAGGGCCAAAACGTGATTTGCGTGCCCGTGCGCTCACCCGCGCCGCCCTCTTCCGCCAGAGACGATTCGGGTTCACCGTCGCGAAACCGCATGGCGTATTGCTTGCCGTTGCGCCAAATTGTGAGATCGAGTTTTTCCGACAGCGCGTTGACAACCGACACGCCGACGCCGTGCAAACCGCCAGAGACTTTGTAGGAGTTTTGGTCGAATTTCCCGCCCGCATGAAGTTGCGTCATGATGACTTCGGCGGCGGACACGCCTTCTTCATCGTGAATATCGGTCGGGATGCCACGGCCATTGTCCGCAACGGTCACCGATCCATCGGCATTCAATGTGACATCAACGCTATCGCAATAGCCCGCCAGCGCCTCGTCGATCGAGTTGTCGACGACTTCGAAGACCATGTGGTGCAAGCCGGAGCCATCATCGGTATCGCCGATATACATGCCCGGCCGTTTGCGCACGGCATCCAGGCCGCGCAGGACCTTGATCGATTCGGCGCCATAGTCCGCGCCGCCGGATTGAGGATCGTCGGAGATATCCGCAGTCATGATTCTGCTGCCTTGGACGCCGATTGGATCACGCCGTCCTGCAAGGTGAAAAATTGCGCCCGCCCGTCGATCGCTTCAAACAGGCCGGGTTCGGTACCGGTTAGCCACGCTTGGGCACCGGTCGCCAGGATACGGTCGAGCAAAACCGCGCGCCGCTCGGGATCGAGATGCGCGACGATTTCGTCCAACAACAAGAGCGGTGGTTCGCCGCGGCGCGCCGTGTGCAACCGCGTATTGGCCAGCACGATCGCAATCAGCAACGCCTTTTGCTCGCCGGTCGAACATTGGTGCGCGGGCATCGACTTGTCGAGGTTCCGCACCTCTAGATCGCTGCGGTGTGGACCGTGGCTCGCGCCGCCCGACTCCGCATCCCGACCACGCGACGCGCGCAGCGCCTCGCATAATCGGTGCTCAACTTCCACCGCCGGCATTTCATCCAACCCGTCCTCAACTTCGCCCTTGATAGAGAGCGAGGCGCGCGGAAACGGCCCTTGGTTTTCCTGCAATGCGGCGGTCAAGCGCGCCACCGATTCACGGCGCGCCGCCGCCACGGCAACCGCGTGCGCCGCCAGCGTCTCCTCGACCGCGGTAATCCACGCATCGTCCGCGCGTTCCGCCAAGAGGCGGCTGCGTTCGCGCACGCCGCGCTCATAGGCACTCAGTTGCCGCGTGTGCCCCGGCTCCAATCCGGCCACAAGCCGGTCCAGAAAGCGCCGCCGCGAAGCCGGGCCTTCCACGAACAATCGGTCCATGGTGGGCGTAAGCCACAAGACGCCCAGCCTTTCGGCAAGCGGCGCCTGGCCGCGCACCGGCGTCCCGTCGATCCGCACCACGCGCCGATCGCCGTCGTGAT
>JANQOH010000199.1 GCA_028289725.1 Alphaproteobacteria bacterium | reverse complement strand
TTATAGACCTGCCGAACGCCATTGGCCTTCCAGGCGATTTCACCGGCTTGATCCGCGAGCTCTTGCGATTTGACGATGCCGGTCAGCATCACGCGGCCTTCCAGCACGTCGACCGTGATCGGGAGGAACAAATCATCGATTTGGGCCTGAAAAAGCGCTTCCGCGATTTCCACGGAAATACGCGTATCGATCGCCGCGTCACTGACGGATCGCTCTTCGGCAATGACGACACCGGCCGTTGCGCCGGCGCCGACGGCCAGGCCGACCGGCGAACAGGCCGATAGACCGCCGAGCAACAGCAAACACATCGCCAGCGCGAGCGCCGCCACTGGGCGGATCGAAATTCGTGGGCTCAATTTGGCGTGTGGCGCCATGCGTCCGAAATATGATGGGGCCATAAGAAGCGAAAGCTGGGCCAGGGCTGAACGTACATTACGTCGAATCGTCCACAGAGTGTCCCGAACGCCGGGTCGCGCGCAAGAAACAATTCAGCGGCGCGTGCAATTCGTTGGCGTTGCTTGGGCGTCGGCGCCGCGGTTTCCGCCGATCCGTCGGTGCGCGCCTTGACTTCGACGAACGCAATCTGATCGCCGCGTCGCGCGACAATGTCGATTTCGCCGACCGGTGTGCGCCAGTTCGCCGCCAAGATTCGCCAACCGAACAAGCGCAAGCGGAACCGGCACATCGCCTCGGCCAGGCGGCCGAAACGGACCGCGCGTCGGCGCTGTTCAGTCGTCGGCATCTCTCAGCGCCACCGCGCGCTGATACAGTTGCCGCCGTGGCACGCCCAGCTCTCCTGCCAATCTGGTGGCGAGCGCACTCGGTTTTTCGTCGGCCAACCCGTCGCGAAGAAGCGAATCGATTTCATCCGGGTCCGGCGGTTTCGCTGTTTCGGGGTCCGGCGGCCCGATGACGAGCACAATCTCGCCGCGTGGGCTGGGCGCGTCCTCATATCGATCGAGAAGCGCGCGAAGGCGGTCGCGTATCACCTCTTCGTGCAGCTTGGTCAATTCGCGGGCGATGGCCGCCTCGCGGTCGCCGAAAATCGCCAGCACGTCCGCCAAGCATTTGGCCAAACGTTTGGGCGATTCCAACAACACGATGGTTGCGTCCACGTCGGCGAACGGTTCCAAATAGCGTCGGCGGGCGTTCGCCCGCGTCGGCGCGAATCCGAGAAATAGGAACCGGTCGGTCGGCAACCCGGCAAGCGTGAGTCCTGCAAGCACTGACGAGGCGCCGGGCAATGTCGTGACCGAAATATCCGCCGCTATTGCTTCGATCAGTAATCGGTAGCCAGGATCCGATATCAATGGCGTGCCCGCATCGCTCACCACCGCGATCGTTTCGCCGCATTGCAGGCGGTCGATCAATTGAGGCCGAACGCGCGCGGCGTTGTGATCGTGATAGCTAATCAATTTGGCTTTGATACCGTGGGCGCTCATCAATTTTCCGGTGTGACGCGTGTCTTCGCACGCGACAACATCGACGCTTGAAAGCACATCCAGTGCGCGAAGTGTGATGTCGCGCATGTTGCCGATCGGTGTTGCAACGAAATACAAACCGTCGGCCCGTTTACTTGATTGGCCCTCCGCGATACCGTCGGCGGAAAAGGAGACCTTCCGTGGCTTCGGCATTCACACGCCCATTTTTGTCAGGCATCGCCATGCCGTTGGCGTGGCTCGCAGTGCTGTCGATGATGATACTCGCCGCGACCGGCTGCGCGCGCAAGGTGCCGCCGCCACCGCCGCCGCAAGCCGAGGCCGAACCGGAACCCGAGATCGCCGCGCCCGAGCCCGACATACCGGAAATTGAAACCGGACCGGTCGTCGTCGAGCGATTGGATGATGCGCCGGAAACTTTCATGCCGGTGTTCCGCGATCCGGAAGAGATTCGGATTGGGTTTTTGGCACCGCTCACCGGTCCTCGCGAACAATTGGGCGCCGCTCTGCTCAATGCGGGCCAGCTCGCCTTGTTCGACCATGCCGACCAACGGCTGACCTTGGTTCCGAAAGATACGCAAGGCACCGCGGCGGGTGCGGCCAACGCCATGCGTGAATTGGTCAATGATGGCGTCGACCTTGTGATCGGGCCTTTGCTGGGTGATTCCGTGCGCGCGGTCGCACCGATTGCGCGGCCGGCCGGTATCCCGGTGGTCGCCTTTTCAAACGACCGGACCGCCGCCGGCGACGGCGTGTTCATCATCGGTTTTACGCCCGCCCAACAGATCGATCGCATCATTGGCCACGCGATACAAAACGGCCACACACGGTTCGCCGCGTTGGTGCCGCGCGGCGCTTATGGTGATGCGGTCGTCTCGGCGCTCTATGACTCAACGGCAAGTGCGGGTGCGTCCATTGTGCGGATCGAGTATTTCACGCCCGGCGGGGAATCGGACGGTGCACCGGTGCAAAGTCTCGTCGCCGCGGCGCAGCTCGACGAAGACGGCGTACCATCCGGGTTCGATGCTTTGCTCATTGCCGCCGGCGGCGAGGCACTGCGCGGTCTCGCTCTGTTGTTCCCATATTATGATCTCGACCCAAGCCAAGTGCAGTTTCTTGGCACGGGTCAATGGAAAGACAGCGCGCTGCTTGGCGAGCCCGCATTGCTGAACGGCTGGTTCGCGGCGGCTGCCGATGACGGGTTTGCCGGCTTCAAAGCGCGATATCAGAGTGCGTTTGGCGCCGCGCCGCCGCGTTTGGCAACGCTCGCCTACGATGCCGTCGTGATGACAAGCCAGCTTGCGAGTCGTGACGGTGGCGCGGATTTTGGCGAGTTGGCGCTCACCGATCCGGTCGGATTTTCCGGCATGGACGGCAAGTTCCGTCTCCGCCAAGACGGCGTCGCGGATCGCGCGCTCGCGGTCTATCGAGTCGGGCCGCGCTCTTTCCGAATTCGCGAAGCCGCACCCGACAGCTTGGGCACCGCGTCCTTCTAAACCGAATCAATCGCCGTTAGGCCGCGTCGCGCAGATCGGTGACGCGGTCAAGAATGGCATTCAGCAAAGGCCGGCCGCGCGCCGTGGTCCGCACACCGCGCTCATCGAGTGTCAGCAGTTTTGTCTCGCATAGCGGCGCGATGCGGTCTTGATCAAGCGCCTGATCCAGCGGCATGCCCGTCCGCTCTACGAATGCGGTCCGGTCCACGCCCTCGGCCAAACGCAGGCCCATCATCAGCATTTCAATGGCGGCCTCGCGCGCATCAATCGCTTCGTCACGGCGCATGCCATGGCCGACGCGTTCCACGGCGCTCAACCAATCGGCGGGCGCCGGGCGATTTTCGGTGGCGTGAAGATTGCCGGCGATACAAATGCGTCCGTGAGCGCCTGGCCCGATGCCCAGATAATCTTGATAGCGCCAATATGTGAGGTTGTGGCGGCTTTCGTCGCCTGGGCGTGCGTGGTTGGAGATTTCATAGGCCGCAAGCCCAACGGCTGTCAAAATCGACTGTGTGACTTCGTAGAGCGCCGCTGCGGTCTTCTCATCTGGCATCTTGAATGCGCCATCGCGGTGGGCGGCGAAGAAGGGCGTGCCCTTCTCGATGGTCAGTTGATAGGCGGATAGGTGGCCATCGATATGGTCTAGGGCGCGGGTCAGTTCATCGCGCCAATCATTGACGGTTTGGCCCGGACGGCCGTAAATCAGGTCAAACGATGTCCGTGGCACCGCTCGCTGCGCGATCGCCACGGCGTCGAGCGCTTCCTGTGCGCTGTGCGCGCGGCCCAGAAACCGCAACGCCGCGTCGTCCATCGCTTGTACGCCGAGCGAAATACGATTGACGCCGGCGGCCGCGATATCCGCAAAGGCTTGGGCCTCAACGGATGTTGGGTTCGCTTCCAGCGTGATTTCCGCCGCGTCGTCGATTGACCAGTGATCGGCAATTGCGTTGATGACCGCCGCAACCGTGCTGGGTGGCATGAGAGACGGCGTGCCGCCGCCGAAGAATATGCTGGTGACCGTCCGATCCGAGAGCCGCGCCGCCGCGTGGCCAATTTCGCTGACAAGCGCCCGGCGCCAGCACGCTTGATCAATATCCGCTGCGACATGACTGTTGAAATCGCAATACGGGCATTTCGACAGGCAAAACGGCCAGTGAACGTAAACGGCAAGATTTTCGGTACCGGTGACCATGTCTTGCACCAATTCAACCTGCGGCGACCGCCTTATGCCAGACAAGCGGTCGTCAATTGGCGGAATGCGTCGGCCCGGTGACTGATCCGATCCTTCTCCGCCGGATCCATTTCGCCAAACGTCACGTTGTGATCGTTTGGCACAAAGATTGGATCATAGCCGAAGCCGCGTTCGCCGCGTGGCGGGAAGGTCAGCCGGCCGAACACCTTGCCTTCAAAAGTCTCGCAATGGCTGTCCGGCCAGCAGAGAGATAACGCACACACGAAATGCGCATCGGCGTCGTGCCGGTCCCCAATCTCGTGCGCCACGCGGTCCATCGCCACGGCGAAGTCTTTGCCTGGGCCCGCCCAGCGCGCCGAATAAATGCCTGGCGCGCCGTCGAGAGCGGGAACCACCAGGCCTGAATCGTCGGCCAGGGCCGGTTCGTTCGCGGCCGTGGCGGCGGCGCGCGCTTTCAGCTCAGCATTGGCGATAAAAGTGTCGCCGGTTTCCTCTGGCTCGGGCAAATTCAGTGCCCCGGCGGATACCGCGTCTATGGCGAACGGGGCGAGAAGCGCGCTGATCTCTTTGACCTTGCCCGGATTGTGGCTCGCGACGATGAGCCGTGGCGCTTCAAGCCGCCGCGGCATCGCGCGCCGCGATCGCGGTGTCGACCGTCGATTGCTGCAAAGTGAATAAACGTTCAGTTGCGGACATCGCCAAGGCGAGCATGGTGTTGAATTCGTCCGGCTGAAACGGGTCCTGTTCGGCGGTTGCCTGAATTTCGACGATACCGCCCTTCCCTGTCAGGACGAAATTGGCGTCCGTCGCCGCGTTACTGTCCTCGGCGTAATCGAGGTCGGCCACGCCGGCCCCTTGATAGATGCCGCAGGAGATCGCCGCCACTTTGTCTGTCAGCGGCACGGACTCGATCAGGCGATGGCGCGCCAAATAATCGAAAGCCAAGTGCAACGCGACATATCCGCCTGTGATCGATGCCGTGCGTGTCCCGCCGTCGGCCTGCAGCACGTCGCAATCGACGCGCACTTGGCGCTCGCCTAACCCGGTCAAGTCCGTGATCGCCCGGAAACTTCGGCCGATCAGCCGCTGGATCTCGAGCGTCCGGCCGGATTGCTTGCCGCGCGCGGCCTCACGGTCAGTCCGCGTGTCGGTGGCGCGCGGCAGCATACCGTACTCAGCGGTCACCCAACCGCGTCCTGAATTGCGCAGAAACGGCGGCACGCGGTCCTCCACCGTGGCCGCGCAGAGCACGTGTGTATCGCCGAAACGGACCAGGCACGATCCTTCAGCATATTTGTTCACCCCGGTTTCCAAGCTCACCGGGCGAATCTCATCGGGCGCTCTGCCGGATGGGCGCATGGCGATGACGTCTCCCTTAACCCCAATCTGGATGTATTGGCGGGCGCCAAGCTGCCCGCCGGGCGCGACCCTACCTTGCGCCTTCCGCACCGTCTACCGCGGCAAGGCTGACGTTGACGCTATTCCAGGCCCTCACTACATTCTGGCGAGCATGGCTGGCCGCAGGTCAGATCCAGCGCGGAATCATGAGATCCAAGTTTTGCCAATGATCAACGAGCTCAATCAGCGCTCGCGCGTGATTTTTTCGAAGATCGTCGAGGCGTTTTTTGAAAGTGGCGAACCGGTTGGCTCGCGCACATTGTCACGCCGTTTGCCGATGCAGCTTTCGCCCGCGACGATCCGCAATGTGATGGCCGATTTGGAAGACCTTGGGTTGCTCTACGCGCCGCACACGTCCGCAGGTCGCCTGCCCACGGACCAAGGCCTGCGGCTCTATATCGATGGATTGTTGCAGGTTGGCGATTTGACCACCGACGAGCGTGACAGCATCGAAAGCCAGTGCGCCGGCGCCGGCCGGGCCTTATCAGAGGTGCTCGGCCAGGCGACCGAGACGCTTTCAGGCCTGACGCAGACGGCCGGCCTGGTCCTGGCGCCGAAAAGCGAAGCGCCAGTCCGGCATGTTGAATTTGTCAGCCTGTCGCCGGGCCAGGCCCTCGCGATCATGGTGCTCGACAATGGGTTGGTGGAAAATCGGTTGATCGATCTTCCCGATGGTCTGATGCCGTCGAACTTGGTCGAAGCGGCGAACTATCTGAACGCCCGTCTCAGTGGACGCACTTTGGCCGAAGCCAAGAGCTTGATCGACCAAGAGATGAACGCGCACCAAGCCGAACTCGACACGCTGTCCAGCCGCGTGGTCGAAAGCGGTCTGGCCACGCTTGCCGATACCGACGGCGATCCGACGCTCATCGTGCGCGGCCGCGCCAAATTGTTCGACGACGTAAATGGCGTCGCCGATCTGGAACGGCTTCGAAAGCTTTTCGAACAACTCGAGCGGCGCCGAAATCTTGCACGACTGATCGATTCCACCCAGGGTGGGCACGGCGTGCACGTTTTCATCGGTTCTGACAGCGAGTTGTTTGATCTGTCCGGCTGTTCGATGATCGTCGCGCCGTTGAGCCGCACCGAACAAACCCAAAATGGCGAAGTGACCACCTGCCTCGGCGCCATCGGCGTCATCGGTCCAACACGGGTCAACTATGCGCGCATCATTCCGATGGTCGACTTCACCGCCAAAGCGATTAACCGCCTCATGGGCTGAAGCCACTGAGCGCTCCGCGATTGCGTGGCGCAACTCAAAATTTCTGAAGAGATACGATCACAATGTCAGAGACCAAACCTGAGCCATCCGCCGCCGAGGGGCCTACCGGCACCGACGAACCTGAGGTCGCCGAGGGTGAGATCGAACTGCCCGAGGCGGACGTCGAGCAACCGGAATCGGAGATCGAGACGCTCCGCGCCGAGGTGACTTCACTCAAAGACCAGCTTCTCCGCGCGCTGGCCGAAAGCGAGAATGCGCGCCGCCGCGCCGAACGCGACCGCGAAGACGCGACCAAGTTCGCCGTCTCGAATTTCGCGCGCGACATGGTCGCGATCGCCGACGATTTGACCCGCGCGCTCGACAGCCTGTCGGAAGAAGACAAAGCACAAGAGGGCGCGCTGAAAACGTTGGTCGAGGGCGTGGAGATGACCAGGCGGAATTTGAGCACGGCGTTTAGTCGTCAGCAGATCTCCCGGATCGATCCGGAAGGTGAGAAATTCGATCACAACCTTCACGAAGCCATGTTCGAGGTCGAGACGCCCGACACCGAACCGGGCACCGTGGTGCAAGTGATTCAGCACGGATACAAGATCCACGACCGGCTCCTGCGCCCGGCGCGCGTCGGGGTGGCGAAAAAGCCGATCCCGCCGGCCGGCGTCGATACGGAGGCATGAGCCGCATTTTGGCTGCCCTAGGCGGTTGCGGCGGCGCAACAGAACACCCATATATCGCGACGATCGGCTGGGCTGCCGCATCAGCCCCAGTTCAAGACCGACCGGACGGTCCGGTGCTTCAAGAAGGCCGGGCACGGTCCGCCTGCTTTGAGAAAAGAGGGAACCTATGAGCAAAATTATTGGCATCGACCTTGGGACTACCAATTCCTGTGTCGCCGTCATGGAAGGCAAGGAAGCCAAGGTCATCGAGAACGCCGAAGGCACGCGTACCACGCCTTCGATTGTCGCTTTCACCGATGAGGAGCGCCTAGTTGGCCAACCGGCCAAACGCCAGGCGGTGACAAATCCCGAAGACACCCTGTTCGCCATCAAGCGCTTGATCGGCCGTCCGTTCGACGACCCCACCGTGCGCAAGGATGCGGACATGGTGCCGTACAAGATCGTTAAAGCCGACAATGGCGACGCCTGGGTCGAGGCGAAGGGCGAAAAATTCGCGCCGAGCCAGATCAGCGCGATGACGCTCCAGAAAATGAAGGAAACGGCCGAGCGGTACCTGGGTGAAAAGGTCGACAAGGCTGTCATCACCGTGCCGGCCTACTTCAATGACGCCCAGCGCCAGGCGACCAAGGATGCCGGCCAAATCGCCGGCCTGGAAGTCCTGCGCATCATCAATGAGCCGACCGCGGCCTCGCTCGCCTACGGGCTGGAGAAGCGCGATACCGGCGTCATCGCCGTTTACGATCTCGGCGGCGGCACCTTCGACGTGTCGATACTCGAGATCGGCGACGGCGTGTTCGAAGTGAAAGCGACCAACGGCGATACGTTCCTCGGCGGTGAGGATTTCGACCTCCGCGTCGTGGAGTATCTCGCGGAAGAGTTCAAGAAAGAGAACGGCATCGACCTGCGCAACGACAAGCTTGCGTTACAGCGCCTGAAAGAGGCTGCCGAGAAAGCCAAGGTCGAACTGTCGAGCACCACCCAGACCGAGATCAACTTGCCGTTCATCACGGCCGATCAATCCGGTCCGAAGCATCTGACCATGAAACTCACCCGGGCCAAGTTCGAGGCCCTGGTGGACGATCTGGTCCAGCGCACGATCGCGCCCTGCAAGGCCGCGCTGAAAGACGCCGGCATGGCGGCGAACGAGATCGACGATGTGGTGTTGGTCGGCGGCATGACCCGTATGCCGAAGGTCATCGAGACGGTGAAGAATTTCTTCGGCCGCGAACCGCACAAGGGTGTGAACCCGGATGAGGTGGTGGCGATCGGTGCCGCGATTCAAGGCGCGGTTCTGTCGGGCGATGTGAAGGACGTTCTGCTGCTCGACGTGACCCCGCTGTCGCTCGGCATCGAAACGTTGGGCGGTGTGTTCACCCGCTTGATCGACCGCAACACAACGATCCCGACGAAGAAGAGCCAAACTTTCTCGACGGCCGAGGACAATCAGAATGCGGTCACCATTCGCGTGTTCCAGGGCGAACGCGAGTTGGCGGCCGACAACAAACTGCTCGGCCAGTTCGACCTCGTTGGCATTCCCCCGGCGCCGCGCGGCGTGCCCCAAGTCGAGGTCACGTTCGACATCGACGCCAACGGCATCGTCAACGTTTCGGCCAAGGACAAGGGCACCGGCAAGGAACAGCAAATCCGCATTCAGGCGTCAGGCGGGCTCTCCGACTCCGACATTGATCGCATGGTGCAGGAAGCCGAGGAGCATGCCGATGAGGACAAGCAACGGCGCGACCTCATCGACAAGCGGAACCACGCTGATGCGGTGATCCACGCGACCGAGAAGTCGATGTCGGAGCACGGCGATGCGCTCGACGCCGGCGAGAAGCAAGCCATTGAAGACGCGATTGCCGATTTGCGCGGCGTGCTCGATGGCGAGGATGTCGACGCGATCCAGGCCAAGACCGACGCGTTGCAACAGGCTTCCATGAAGCTTGGTGAAGCGATGTACAAGTCGGCGCAGGCCGAAGCCGAACCTGGCGAGGCCGCCGAAGCGTCGGGCGCCGGCAGCGAAGGCGGCGATGACAGTGTCGTCGACGCCGATTTTGAGGAAGTCCAGGACGACGGCCAGTCGAAAGACTGAGGCGCAAACAACGGGCGGCGCTGAGCCCCCTGGCGAATTGGTCCATGGCAATCCATATCGAAGCCTATGACGAGGCGCACAGCGCAGTGGCCGCGACGGTGATTAACCGCCGCGGTCGCCGCTTGCGCTGATCGCGCGGCGCCGGGGGACCATGGACAAGCAAGACTATTACGAGACACTCGGCGTCGACCGTTCGGCCTCAGCGGACGAGCTGAAACGGTCCTATCGTAAGCTTGCCATGAAGTTTCACCCGGACCGCAATCCAGGCGATGAGGCGGCCGAAGCGCGTTTCAAGGAATTGTCCGAAGCCTATGAGGTGCTAAGCGACGAGCAAAAGCGCTCGGCCTACGACCGCTTTGGTCATGCCGCGTTTGACGGCGGCGGTAACGGTCCGGGCGCCGGGTTCGGTTTCACCGCCTCTAGCTTCGCCGATGTCTTCGACGATTTGTTCGGCGACTTTATGGGGAGCCGTCGCGGCGGCGGCCGGTCCGGACATCGCGGCGCGGACCTGCGTTACAACCTCGAAATCGAGCTCGAAGACGCCTTTAGCGGCAAGCAAACCACCATTCGAACCACCACCACAGTCGTGTGCGAGTCCTGCGAGGGCACGGGCGCCGAAGCCGGTTCGCAACCAGTTACCTGCCCAACCTGCCAAGGCATGGGCAAGGTGCGGGCGCAGCAGGGTTTCTTCACGATTGAGCGGACGTGCCCGAAATGCCAGGGCGCGGGGCGGATTATCGAAAAGCCATGCCCGGTCTGCCATGGCACGGGACGGAATGCGCGCGAAAAGCAATTGCAGGTGAATATCCCTGCAGGTGTCGAGGATGGCACGCGCATTCGCTTGGCGAATGAAGGCGAGGCCGGCGTACGCGGTGGTCCCGCGGGCGATTTGTACATCTTCATCAGCGTCGCGCCGCATCGTCTGTTCGAGCGCGACGCCACCAATCTTTATTGCCGCGTTCCGCTGTCGATGACACGGGCCGCGCTCGGCGGCACGATCGAAGTGCCGACGCTTGATGGCAAGCGGGCGCGGATCACCGTGCCCGAAGGCACCCAGACCGGGCATCAGTTCCGTTTGCGCGGCAAGGGCATGCCGGCGTTGCGCGGCCAGGGCACCGGCGATCTGTTCGTGCAGACCGCGGTTGAAACCCCGGTCAATCTGACCGAGGAGCAGAAGGCGTTGCTCAAGCAATTTGAGGATGCCGCGGGCGCTGATACCAGCCCCGAAGCCGAAGGGTTCTTTAGCAAAGTCAAAGAGCTCTGGGACGATCTCCGCGACTAATTCGGTCTCGCGTCTCCTATTC
>JANQOH010000161.1 GCA_028289725.1 Alphaproteobacteria bacterium | reverse complement strand
CGCCATTATCCGGATCCATAGCCAGAACCGACGCGACATAGAGGTTGTCGCCCGGACGCTGATCGCCGAACCAAGGCGAACCGTTGCCGACACCCCAATAGAGGATGTTGGTTTCGGGGTCGTAGTTGCCCGGCATCCACATGCTGCCGCCGCCGCGCATCCACGAGTCGCCCCATTCCCCTTCTTGGGCCCAGGTTTCGCTGCCAGGCTCACCCGGGGCGGGGACGCTGTATGTCTTCCAAACCGACTCGCCGGTTTCCGCGTCGAGGGCTTCCAGGAAGCCGCGAACGCCATACTCGCCGCCCGACGGGCCGATCATGATCTTGCCGTTAACGGCAAGTGGGCCGGAGGTGATGTAGGCGCCGACTTTCCAGTCGCCGACCCACGTCCGCCACACAAGCTCACCGGTCTTGGCGTCCAGCGCGTTCATCGTGCCATCGAGCGCCGAGGTGTAGACCTTGTCACCCCACAACGCGACGCCGCGGTTGGTGTTGTGAAGCACGCTCAAATCTTCCGGCAACGGATGCTTGTACCGCCACAACAGGTCGCCCGTTAGACTATCGAGTGCAATAACCTGATTGTACGGCGTGGTTACGTACATGTAGCGGCCATTGATGATGGCAGGCGCTTCATGACCGGAGTCGACGCCCGTGCCGTAGGTCCAAGCCACTTTGAGATTTTGGACATTGTCGACGTTGATTTGGTCGAGCGGGCTGTACATCCAGCCTTCGTAGTTCCCCTTTTGCATGAGCCAGTTTTCCGGCTCGGGATTCGCCAGCCGCTCGGCCGTGATGGGTTCATAGTCGGCGAGCGCCGCAGTCAGCGGGAACGCGCCGAGACCAATAATGGCTAGGTATCGTGATACCTTCATTTATTACCTCCCTAATCGTACTGAAGTCCTGAACCGGTTCCGAATGGTGTGCATCGGGTAGGTATGAAAACGGTCGCTTTCTTCCCTCCGGTCCGTTCAAACGCAGGTCTAAATTTTCGCCTCGGTCCGCCTCCTTCCCGCGCCGTCCCAAGCCTTGAGTCCGGACCGGACTTTTTGGACAAGCGGCGTCTTCATGGGTCAAAAAAAGTGATTGGTTTGCTATTGCGACTCAGCGAGCCGCTCGCGGTATTTCGCCAAGTTGGCCCGGTAGAACATCTCCTCCGCTTCGTAGTTCTGATGGGCTTGATTCAAGACGTACGCGCGGATCGCGGCGACATCGTCTTCCGTGAGCGTGCCGCCAAAGCTGGGCATGCCAAGTTCTGCCTCGAGCATGCCGTTCAGCACGACCTCCTTGAGCAGATCGAGGTCGTGTACGATGGCGCTGTTGTATCGAAGGTCCGGCGTTATGGCGCTGACGGCGTCCTTGCCGTGGCAAGCAAAACAATGGCCGTAGAGGGCGGCGCCCTTGTCGACCATGGCCATTTCTTCGCCATTCAGGGCCGGTGGGTCCAGAAATGGACGAGGCGCCGGCGGCGGCGGCATCTTGGCTTCGCCGCCGATGGCGAAGGTCAGCATCCAACCTTCGCTGCGTACCTTGGCTTTGGCGGCCGCCGCGCCAAATGTCAGTGGGAACGATCCGCCCCAGCCGGCGTTCACGGTCACATGTTGAACGCCATCGAGCAGATAGGTCACGGGGCCGGCGACGATGCCCGATGGAACCCAAGTTTCCCATAGCTTTTCGCCATCATCGGCTGCGTAGGCCACGAAGCGGCCGTCGCCTGTGCCTTGGAATACGAGATTGCCGCCCGTGGTCAGCGTGCCGCCATTCGCGGCGGTCTGATATGGAACGCGCCAGGCTTCGGCTTGTCGCACCGGGTCCCAGGCCGACAATCGGCCGGTGCTTTGTTCCGGCGTACCGAACGGGATATCAAGCCCAACACCGAGATTGAATGTCGCCGGATTGAACTCGAACTCGTCCAAAACCGAATAGGCTGTCCCGACCTCTTGGGCCGGAATGTAAAGCAACCCAGTTTTTGGATTGAATGACTGCGGGTGCCAATTGTGTGCGCCGGTGGGACCGGGCCACACGGGAACCATCTCGCCTTTGCCGTAAACCGCGGACTTGGATTCTATCGGCCGGCCATTCGCGTCGATCCCTTCGGCCCAGGTCACTTTCGCGAAGGCCTCAGCCGAAATGAACTCGCCGGTGACACGATCCAATACGTAGACGAACCCGTTTTTGGGCGCGTGTAGCAAGACCTTCCGTTCGCGACCCTCGAGTTCAATGTTGGCAAGCGTTATCGGCTGAACCGAGGTGTAGTCCCAATGGTCCCCAGGGTTCTGTTGGTAGTGCCAAACCAGCTCGCCGTCGTCGGGATCAACGGCGACAATCGAATTGATGAACAGATTGTCACCAAATGCCCGGTGATGGCGGGGCCAAGGCGATGGGTTGCCGGTCCCGATATAGACCAGGTCAACTTCGGGGTCGTAGACGATCGAATCCCACGCGGTACCGCCGCCACCAACAACCCACCAATTGTCGTCTTCGCTGATCCAGGTCTCAGCCGCTTTTTCTAACGCCTCCGACGCAAACGGCGGGTACGGATCGCCTGGTACGACATAAAAGCGCCAGTCAAGGCGGCCGCTCGCGGCGTCATAAGCCGAAACATATCCGCGCACGCCATATTCGGCCCCCCCATTGCCTATCAACACGCGTCCCTTGACGATGCGCGGCGCGCCGGTGATGGAATAGGCCCGGCTCGGATCCGTCGTTTGTGTTTGCCAAGCTAACGTTCCGGTCGCGGCGTCGATCGCGAGAAGACGCCCGTCGATCGTCCCCGCATAGACATGTCCCTTGTAAATGGCCGGACCACGGTTCACCACATCACAGCATAGAAACTTGCCGTAGCCCTTGGGCACCTGGGGGTCGTATGCCCATAGACGATCGCCAGAACGCGCGTCGACTGCGATCACAACACTCCAAGGCAAAGTGCTATATATGACCCCATCGACGACCAAGGGTGTCGCCTCAACGCCTCGACTTGTGCCAAGTTCGTGTGCCCAAACGAGACCGAGTCTCGCAACATTACCTTCGCTAATCTGCTCGAGCGGCGTGTAGCGCTGCTCGCTATAGGTACGGCCGTAGGTCAACCAATCGCGCAGGTTTTCGTCCGCGCTACGAAGAGCATTGTCGTCAACGGCCTGCACGGATTCGAATGCGCGCAGCAGGGCAACGGTTTCAGACATTGCCACACTCTTGCCATTGTCATTTGCCTTGGCCGCGACAGCGAGGATTAGAGACAGCACAACGAAACCGACAGTCCAAAGGCCAAACGAATGAACCACCCCCGACATTCGCGACGTTCGGTACTTGTTCGACGCCAGCATGCTACCCCTCGCGCAATCAGACATCTGTAGGCATGCGCCAATAAGTTAAAGCGTTTCTTGAACGCTTTACCTGCCTCAGAAACGAAAGTGTGAACAATTAGCTTGCGATGCGCTGATCTATCAACAAAAAAGGCAAATAATATTTAAAAAATTCTCTTATTATTAATATTATCCGCATGAGTGAATAAAAAGAACCAATATGATTATTATGAAACAGCCATCATCGATCACAGATTCAACACCGATTGAGGTGGGAAATTGAGTTTCAGTTCACAAAATAAATTTTTCCCAGGATTTTTTGCGTGAATTCATAGTATTTATGATCGGTTTCAACCAATTCGGCTGAATTCAACCGAATTGTGTAAGATTTGTTGGTTTTTATATTGATTATTGATCTAAACTTATTCTATGAGTGCGGCGGGTGTCCTCCGAAGATGCCCAACCCGGCCAGCAACTCTGCCGTGACCTATTGAGACATTGGGGGAGCGTGTGGAATTGGCTGATGGGTACTACTCCACGCCCCAATAAATTGGGGCAACCTGACACGAGGCGGCGCTGTTAGTAGCCCTGGCAGCGCCGCCTTTCCAAATGAACGTAGGTTGGCGCCGCATGATCGTGGCAAACCGCACTCATTCCCGAGAATACGCACTGAGGTATGTAGGGTTCGGAGGCTCAGCTCGACCATCGGGACCGGAAGTAGGGCGCCCTAGACTCACCCCCGATCACCCGAAGCCTTGCTGGCTAAACGGTGAGATCCGTCGATTATGTACGGCGCCTTTGCAGAACAAATCATCAATGGCGTCGCACATTCGCAACGTGCGTACGGCCGGCCCGACATCATGACACCGCAGTCCCATCCGCACCGAAAGGTCCTGGTGGTTGACGATGAGACGCTGTTCGCGAACGCGATCGCGGCACGCCTCGCGCGTGCGGGATGTGATTGTCGCATCGCCGGGACCTTGGGCGATGCGGCGACGTTAAT
>JANQOH010000156.1 GCA_028289725.1 Alphaproteobacteria bacterium | reverse complement strand
TCTTGGGAAACGGCGATCATCCTGGAAGTGACAGAACCCACGGTGAACTTCCACCTGACAAACGCCATGAAGAAACTCGGCAGCGTGACCCGCCCACATGCCGTTGCGCGCGCGGTCGCCTTGGGCCTCATCAATGACTGAGTCCTTGCCAGCGTCACCGTCTCTGAAAGCGGAAGCGTCGGGTCAGTTGTTCTGGCGCTTAATTGACCGATGCTACGAGCACCAGGAAGTCAATCTGTCTTTGTTTTCAGTTATGGCGATTATCTGTTTCCCACTCTATTACGTCGTTTGGGAAATACTTTTTCCGCAACCCTACGAAAATTTGACGCTGCGCCTTATTGGAGCCGCCATGTGGTGCGCAGTTTTGTTTCGGTCGAGCGTCTATTTTTATAAGTTTAAGTTCATAAAGATATTCTATTACGTCACTCTCATATATAGCGCCCCGTTTTTCTTCACCTTTATGATGTTGAAAAACGAGATGTCCCTCGAATGGGCTGTTTCGAACATGGCAGGTATTTTCCTGCTGATTTTTCTCGTTGATTGGCTCAACTTGCTAATAATTTTTGCGATCGGGTCATGTGTGGCCTGGATTGCATACGCCTCGACGACAGATTCCATCACGATCACGCAAACGTACCTGGCGCAACTTGCCATTTATGCGTTCGCGCTCGCCGGCGGCAGCATTCTGAATTATCGAGCTGCGCTTTTTAACAAGGAGCGGGTCGATACGATGCTAGCGGTGGGCGGCACAATTGCGCATGAGCTTCGGACACCTTTGTTGGGCATTAGAAGCGGCGCCGATGGCTTGAAGCGCCTTTTGCCTTCGCTGACGAAGGCATACCGCGCGGCACGAGACGCCAAATTGGATGTCGACCCAATTCGTAGCGGTCATCTTACGCAGTTGGATAAAGTGGCGGATCGGATCGTGTCGGAAACGGAATACGCCAACATGATCATCGATTCTATCTTGATCAATGCGGGCGGGTCGCGCCGTCATTGGGAAGCTGACGAGGTATTTTCTGTCAGAAGCTGTATCGACCAGGCAATCGAGCGCTATCCATTCAAAACGGAAAACGAGAAGAGCTTATTGTCGGTGGAAGGGCAGTCGGACTTTTCAGTCAAGGGGTCACAAATCGTCCTGACGCATATTTTGTTTAACCTTATAAAAAATTCGATTTTTTATGTATCCGCCGGATCGGGGGACCGAATCAAAATCTCGATCGAGCCGGGCGATGGCGAGAACACCTTGCGGTTTTGGGACAACGGGTCCGGAATCCCGTCTGATCAATTGAGGCATGTATTCGACATGTTTTATACCTCGGGGCGCGATGCTGGCGGGACCGGTATGGGGTTGGCGTTTTGCCGCATGGCGATGGACCGATTTGGCGGCGGCATTTCGGTACGAAGCGAAGTTGGCAAATTCACGGAATTGCTTCTGAGGTTTCCGGAAGTCGGCGCGGAATCGGCACGATGAATTTTGAACTCTGCTATTACCCGACAACCATAATCGGCGTCGACGACGACCCAATATTCCTCCAGAACTTCAGTCTGGTGTTGGACCCTAGTCTCGCGTTTCGACACTGTACAACGCCCTCAGAGGCCCTGACCCTCGCACGCCAATCGGTTCGGAGTTACCAGGAGCAAGGGCTCGTCACACGATACCGCGACTATGCGGGCCAAGCGGTCGAGGACGGCGCACACGCCGTCGTGGTGCTGGATCTATCGGGCCTCTGGAAGCGCATTTATCGTGCGGACCGCTTCGAGGAAACCTCGGTCGCCATTGTCGACTACGCGATGCCCGAGATGGATGGCTTATCCTTCTGCCGACAACTGGCCGGCACCAGGATCAAAAAGATCATGCTTACGGGCCGTATGGACGAGCATCATGCGATCGACGCTCTGAACGAGGGCGTCATTGACGCGTTTGTGACCAAAGGCGATTCCGACGCTCCCAATAAGATCGGCACGCTCGTGAAACGTCTGCAGCGCAGCTATTTCCGCGAGGTCAACTTCGACCTGGAAAACCTCCTTCTCGACCGAGCACCCGAATTCTTGCAGGATGAAACAATAGCTGAGCATCTAAGGCGCGAATGGCAATCGCGCGACATTGTCGAGTATTACCTCACCCTCAATCCGCCAGGATATGTCGCGGTGAGTCGGTCGGGCCAGGTTCTGCGCTCTGTCGTGATGACGGACGCCGATTTTGCGTCCCACGAAGATATTGTTCGCGACTGTAACGGACCGGAAGAGCTCCTGGACATGCTGTCGAGGCGCGCGGCAGTGCCGTTTTTTTGGCGGAGCGGCGGCTTTTTTAGCCCGGACGACGACTGGCGCGACCAGCTTTTTGACGCCCATATCGTTGAGGGATCCCGCGGCAAGTATGCGGTTAGTCTCATAACGGATCCGCCGGTCACGGAAGGCGCCGGCCAGGATGTCATGTCATATGATCAATTCTTGGAGGCGTTCGACCTGGATTCCGCGCCTGGTTAAGGCCGTAGAAACCGTCTTTTAAGTCGTGGACGCCTTCACCGCCTTTTTGTCGGCTGTATTTGCGGAACGGCCGGTCGTCCCGGCGGTCCGCGCACCCGGCCAAGAAGCGGGATCGACCTGATCCTTAATCTGCGCACACACCTCGATGACGGTATCGAGCTGTTCCCGCGTTAGTCCTGCATTGATGGACAGCCGCACCATTGAACGGTTTCTCGGTGTGGCGGGCGCGCAGAACACAGCGCCGAAGATGTTCCGTTCTTCCAATGCATCGCGCAGCGAGAGCGTTCGCGGCTCCGGTCCCGCTTCCAATGGGACAATTTGGGATTCGCCTGGCCCGATCGGATAGCCGAGGGCCGCAAGACCTTGGCGCAGATATCGGGTGTTTTTCCAAAGCGACTCGCGTAGGTCCCGTCCCGCTGCAACGATATCCAACGTGGCCTCAAACGCCTCGATTTCGTGCGGCAGAACCGCGGAACTGAAGATGGCGGGCATCGACGAAAATCGCAAAAATTCGATATGCCTGGCGCTTCCAATAATTATCCCGCCGCGCCCGGCAAAAGTCTTCGCAAGGCTCGCGGTCCGGAACTGGACACGATCGGCGATCCCCAATTGTTCAACAATGCCGGCGCCGTGCGGGCCGTGTGTGCCTAAGGAATGGGATTCATCGACGACGAGTATGCAACCATATTGTTCGGCCAAGTCGACGGCGTCCAACAGCGGACACTCTGTCCCAAGTGTGCTGTAAACCGAGTCGACGACGATAATGCCCGGACCGTCCTTTTTTATCAGTCGCTCAAGATGGCTCAGATCGTTGTGTCGGAAGCCGCGCACGAGCGCGTCGCCGCTTTTTGCGCCCTGCCAGATAGACATGTGCGCGCGAAAATCGACATAGATCGGCTTTTCCGGGGCGGCGATGGCTTGCAGAAGCCCTGCGTTGGCATCGTATCCGGACTGGCAGAGCAAGCAGTCTTCGCCCCCCATGAAAGAGGCGAAGCGTTTCTCGAGCGACCGCTGAAGATTTGATGCGTCGGCGTAAACACCGGACATCATGAGCCCGTGACCGCGCGACCGTATGCTATCCGATTGAACGTTAAGAAGTTTTGGATGGTGCGCCAGCGCGAGATAGTCGTTGCTTCGAAGCTCCATTGCGTCGGGCCCCGGCATGCGCCCTACAACCATAGATCGTCGGTCGCCGGACTCATAATAGCCGTCCACACGCTGATCGAGCGCCCGCAAAGCGAGCATCTCCTGATGCCGCTTCCAGGTCATATCGTCAACTGCGCCTGCAATTTGCCCAACAACGCCTCCCAGCCTTGTGGGCTCAATTAGTTAAGGCGTTCGGGAACAAAAGAGACGACCGTCACACAACCGCGAAAAATGGGCTTTGGGGGTACCTATAGAATCTACTAGGTCAGGCCGGAAACCGTTTGCCGTTCCGCAGTCGCAACCGTTACTGAGGATCAACGACGAATTGGAACGGCTATGCAATCAACGATTTTGATGGGAGACGAACATAGGACGGGGCCAAGGATTATGCCTTCAGCTGTCCGCGAAGATTTCGTCATTCCCGAGGCTAGTTATAGCGCTATTCCGGCCCAAACCCGAAGGGCGCGCTCCCTGGAACGCGGTTTAAGGCAGTTTTTCCCGCCTTCACTGATCGAACACGCTCGACTGAGTCGTGATCCGGCTTTCAGTGTCGCGGGCCTTATCGATAGCCAGTTTGAGGTGTTTGAGGCCACGACCGACGAAGCCAGGCTGGCGTGTCACCGGTTGCGGTATCTTATGTATTGCGCGGAAAACGATTTCGAGGACCCGCGCGAGCATGCGTGCGGCCTGGAAATCGATGAACTTGACGAGCGCTCGGTTCATGCGATCGCGGTCCACCGGGCCACGGGTCAACCGATTGCGACTGTACGGTTGGTGCCTCGAAATGCACTCAAAGCGGGTGAGCCCCTCCCCTTCGAGGCGAACTGTCACGCCACTCCACCGTTTCCGGGTATAGACTTAGCAAGCGCCAACGTGGCTGAGATTTCCCGGTTCGGCATTTCCCGGACCGCTGTTGCCGCGCTACGACAGCGCGCGCGCGCGAACCAAGCGGGCGAGGACGTTGCGGACCCGTTTACCTGGTCCAGCGAGCGGTACCTC